>JBFMCJ010000285.1 GCA_040754675.1 Bacillota bacterium | reverse complement strand
GGGAGGGTTAGGCGAAGTGGCGCTCCAGTGGTTATCTGACAACATCAGCGTTGATAAGTCGAAATGCGTGTTCTGTATGGAGTGCGTCGATAAGTGCATCCTGGACAACCTTCGGTTCAAGGCATCCCCGTGTCGTGAGGCCTGCCCTCTGCACCTCAACTGCCAGGGCTACGTCCAGATGATCCTTCGGAGACAGGAACAAAGGGCCCTCGAAATCATATGCGGGAACGTGCCATTTCCTCGCATCTTAGGCCGCGTGTGTGCCGCGCCGTGCGAGACAGCATGTTTCCGCCGCACGGTGGACGGTGAGGCGGTGGCGATTCGTGCTCTCAAACGCTACGTTGCCGACACTGCCGATGCCGGAGGTGCCGACCGATCTGACCCGGATAGCCAAAAGCTTTTGGACGTCTGGAAGCCTGCCAGCGAACTGCCGGATCGTGTAGCCGTGCTCGGCGGGGGCCCGGCAGGTATTATGGCTTCGTGCCATCTGCGTAGGCAGGGGTATCGGGTCACGGTCTTCGACGCAGCACCACGGTTGGGCGGAATGCTCACCAACTGCATCCCGGAGTTCAGGCTCCCCGCAGAAGTCGCCGCGGAGGAACTATCTGTGTTGGAACGCCTCGGAATAGACCTTCGCCTGGGGGTTTTCGTTGACGCATCCGGGTTCAGTGATCTGAGGAAGGAGTACGGCGCGCTGCTGGTTGCTACAGGTGCCACGAGGGGTAAGCACCTGGGCATTCCTGGCGAGGATTTGCTTGGAGTGTACCAAGGCGTGGAATTCTTGTCCTCGGTACGCTCAGGGGGAGCGAGGCAAGCGGTTCTGGGGACACCGAGGGTAGGCCGGAGAGTGGTCGTAATCGGCGGCGGGAACACTGCCGTAGATTGTGCGCAGACTGCGTACCGCCTCGGAGCCGAGGAGGTGCAGGTGGTCTGCCTCGAGTCCCGGGAGGAAATGCCTGCGTTCCCCGGAGCGGTCCGTGATACCCTTGAAGAGGGGATTGTGATCCAGAACGGGTGGGGTCCTGCCCGCATCCTTTCCACCGAGGGGCGGGTATCCGGAGTAGAGTGCAAGCGCTGCCTGACGGTCTTCGACGGGGAGGGCCGCTTCGCGCCGCGCTTTGAGGAACACGATCGGCGGGTGCTGTTGGCAGACACGGTCATCGTGGCTATCGGACAGGAAGCGGACCTATCCTTCCTGGCGGGAAGCGGTGTTGAGACGCACGGTGGTCTGGTGGTGGTCGACGCGGTAACCCTGCAGACCAGCGTACACAATGTGTTTGCGGCTGGTGATTGTGTCACCGGACCCTCTTCGGTTGTGGAAGCCATGGCACAGGGGCGGGCCGCGGCCGAATCCGTCCACCGCTTCCTGCGGGGAGAGCCGATGCGTTATGGCCGGGACTGTGCAGCGGCTGCGCAGGAGGAAGCCGAGGTAGATACTTCCGCTACCGTTGTGCGCCCACGCGTTGAGATACCCCGGCTGCCAGTGCAAGCCAGGCGCAGCTTCGGGGAGATTGAGGGGACACTGAGGCGTGAGCAGGCGGTGGCGGAGGCGGAGCGGTGCCTATCCTGCGGTGAGCCGTTCGGAAAGCACCGCACATGCTGGTCCTGCCTCGCGTGTGAGGTAGAATGTCCTGAGCATGCCATCACCATAGGTGTGCCCTACCTCATGTCTTAAGTTAGCCTTGCAAAAGGGAGGGGGTGGGCGGGTTCGGCGCATAAGGGTGCTTGCCGAGAATCGGGTGAAGTGAGTCCTATTGATTCAAAACAGGACCGAAAGGAGCGGGGGACGAATGGGGCGTCGGGTTCCGTTTACACGGATTCTGGTACTTGCGTGCCTTGGCCTAGCGTTGATGCTGACGTCCTGCGGTCCAAGAAAGGGGACAGCAGCGCGATATCCAACTAAACCGATTACACTCATCGTGCCCGTTGAAGCTGGAAGTTTCCAGGACACGGTCACTCGTCCTGTCGCGGAGGTGATGGCGAAGGAATTGCAGCAGCCAGTCGTCGTTCTCAACAAGCCGGGCGCGGGAGGAACGATAGGGCTTCGGGATGTTAAGGGGGCGCAGCCAGACGGGTACACCATCGGGGAAACGGTCATCGCGCACTATGGGAAGGCAATCGGTCGACTTGACTTCGATCACAATGATCTAGACGTAATTGGAGCCTTCTGGGCTGCGCCGCCTATCGTCTGGTGCCGAACGGAGGCGCCATGGAGATCGTTGCGGGAGCTCATAGAAGACGCTAGAGCGCGGCCAGGGAAGCTAACGATGGCCACCAGTTCGCCGCCAGGCTACTGGTGGTTGGTTTGCAAAATGCTCGAAAGCGTCGCTGGAGTTCGCTTTGATGTGGTACCCCAGGTAGGGGGCGAGGGGATGATTCCCCAACAGTTGGCCGGAGGTCACGTAGAGGCGGGTCTCATTGGCTTTGTGGGGGCTAAGCCTATGTGGGAAGCCGGCAAGATCCGGCCGCTGGGTGTCCTTGGGCCGCAGCGGTTGGAGGCGCTCAAGGACGTGCCGACTGCAATGGAGGAGGGATACTCAATCGGGATGGAGGGGGCCCTCTTGGGCTACTTGGTTGGGCCTAAAGGAATGCCGGAGGAAGCTACCGAGGCGCTGCAGGCAGCATTTTTGAGGGCCGCAGGGTCCCCTCAGTACCAGACTTTCGGGGCGGGACAGGGGATATCGACAATGGCAGTGGCAGGGGCTGATGCAGTCAGGCTGATCGAGGAACACGCCAGTTCTCTTAAGCCCCACCTTGATCGCCTGATTCAGGAAGGACTGATCAAGTGAGGGTGCCGATTCTCCGATGTTCGCCAACTTCATTGGTCTAGGTCTGTCTTCGAAGCGGTGCTTGGATTGTACGGCTGGGGTACGGCTTGGGTGAAGCAAGCCCGAGAGGCCACGGTCGGCGAGCCGTGGCTTCTCGGGCGGGTATTGTCTCCTGCATTGGCTAGCGTCAGTGGCTTCTGGAACCGCCTGCGTGGGCGGAGGTGAGAGCGGTGCAGGGAAGGACAAGGCTCCGGGGGAAGGCGGATGTGGTTATTCTCGGCTCGTTCGCGATGTTGGGAGCTGGCGTGCTGGTTTCGTCATTCGGTCTCGGCGTGGGGTCACCTGCGTCCCCAGGCCCGGGGGCGTTTCCGGCGACCGTGGGACTTCTAATGTTGGTTACTGCCTTGATAGGTGTTGTAGGTGCTTGCAAGGATGGGCGTACGGTTGCGGCGTCTGAGGGAGAGTTACGGAGGACGACCAGGGAGATTATTGGTGCGATTGCCCCGCTTGTTTCATGGTACCCGTTGTTACCGGTGACTGGGTACGTACTGGCCACGTTTTTCGTGGTACTGGCGGAGGCAAAAGTCTTCGGGGCGAAGGGTTGGGTACGTTCGTTTGCCGTAGCGTTGGCTTCAGCCGGGCTATTATACGTTTTGTTCGACTTATTGTTTTACATTGACCTACCACGAGGTCCTTTGGGGTAGTCGGAGCTACGGGGGGTCACGAGACCGTGGATGGCATTAACATTCATATGTTCCTTGAGGGTTTGGCTTCCGCGGCAAGCCCGGTAAACCTGGGGGCGTGCTTTTTGGGCGTGGTGCTTGGGACCCTTGTCGGGGTTCTGCCCGGGTTGGGTCCCACAGCTGCAATGTCGCTGATGCTTCCGTTTAGCGTGCGGTATGGTCCCGAGGCTGGCCTCATTATGCTGGCGGGCGTTTGGTATGGCGCGATGTATGGCGGATCAACGACCGCAATTCTTGTGAACGTGCCCGGCGAAGCAGCGTCTGTCGCGACGTGTCTCGACGGTTACCAGATGGCCAGAAAGGGGCGTGCCGGAGCGGCGCTTGCCCTTGTCGCGCTCGGCTCGTGGGTCGCTGGCACGATTGCCGTAGTGTGTCTGCAGGCTTTTGCGCCAACTCTTGCAAGTGTGGCTCTGAGTTTCGGCCCATCAGAGTTCCTGGCTCTCTCCCTTTTCTGCTTTGTAGTCCTGTCGGGCTTGATTGGAGAAAGCCAAACCAAAGGGCTGACCATGCTGTTCTTGGGTCTGCTTCTAAGCACGGTGGGAATTGATCCTTTGACTGGTTCTTTGCGCTTTACTTTCGGCAGTCCAAGACTGATGCAGGGTATAGACTTCATTCCAGTTACGGTGGGCATATTCGGTCTGGCCGAGGTGCTTCGTACCCTTGGTGTGCCAGACGCCGGTACGAGAGCACAGGTTAGGTTTCGCGAGTTGTACCCGAGCCGGGAGGAAGCGCGGAGGTCAGTCGGCCCGAGTCTGCGTGGTGCAGCGATCGGCTTCGCAAGCGGTCTTATACCAGGGCCTGCACCCACTGTTGCAAGTTTCCTGTCATATTCTGTGGAAAGGCAGATTTCTCCACGACGGACGGAATTTGGGACAGGTATGGTGGAAGGTGTGGTCGGCCCTGAAAGCGCTAACAATGCGGCAGTCATAGGGGCGATGGCACCTCTTTTTGGGCTTGGGATTCCGTTCTCGCCAACTGCCGCGGTTCTGATGGCAGGCCTCAGGATGCACGATGTCGATCCGGGCCCGATGCTTTTTCACAAGGCGCCGGGAATCTTTTGGGCGTTCATCGCTGCGATGTACCTCGCCAACGCTATGTTGCTGGTCCTGAACTTACCCCTTGTCGGGGTATTTGCGCGGATCGCCACATCGCCCAAGTATGTCCTGTTGCCTTTCGTAAGCGCGATCTGCCTGCTTGGTGCGTACTGTGTGCGGTTCAGCCCGCTGGACATATGGATCATGCTGGCGGCAGGTGTCATCGGGTTCTTTCTCCAACGCCGAGGCTTTCCTCCCGCACCTCTGGTGGTCGGTATGGTACTCGGGCCATTGGCAGAGGGGAACTTCCGTTTGACTGTTCAGTTGTTCCGTGACCAATGGTGGGGGCCATTCCTCAGGCCAATCACGCTCTCCCTGGTTTTGGCTGCAGTGGTGTTTCAACTTGTTGTAGTCAGACGGCTCCGGCGGCATTTGGTGGAGGGGTAGTGTTGGCGTTGCACACCGGAAGTGGACCCGGAGGGGTTACCCTGCCGTGGCTGGATTTGGCTGGTGGCCCTGACTTGTCGGACGGGCAAGACAGCTTCTAGACCGACGGAGGTTATTGCCGGATGGTTGCGCTACGCATCAAAGAGCATCCCATTGTTGCTTGCCTTGCGCGCAGGAAGGTGACCTTTTTCTTCGAAGGCCGGCCCCTCGAGGGTTACGAGGGTGAGCCCATTGCGGCCGCGCTCCATGCGGCGGGCATCCGCGTCCTGCGGGAGAGC
>JBFMCJ010000284.1 GCA_040754675.1 Bacillota bacterium | reverse complement strand
GCCCACCTCTTCGAGGCGGTGCACAACGCCCGTAAAGGTGCGAACGGCCTCCCGGATGGCCTCGAGCGGCGTGCCGCAGCGGAGCGCGGCGAGGCTGGCCGCCAGGACGTTCTCCACGTTGTGCTCGCCGCGCAGCCGGATGTCGCTGCGCCGGCACACTTCCACGACGCCGCCCGGCACAACGTCATCCGGGAGCCCGGGAAGCGCAGGCATGGCGGCCAGCAGCCGGTCGCCCTCCACCCAGGCTCCCGGTTCGTGGCGGCCAAGCCCGAACCAGAGCACCTGCCCCGCCGTGCGCCCCGCCATCTCCGCCGTAATGGGGTTTTCGGCGTTGAGCACGGCGAAGTCGTCCGGGCCCTGGAAGGCCAGAATGCGCGTCTTTGCCGCCACATACGCCTCCATGGTCTGGTGGACATCCAGGTGGTTGGGCGTCACGTTGGTCACGACGGCCCCGTGCGGGCTCACGCCCGCCGTCTCGAGCTGGAAGCTGGAGAGTTCGAGGACGACCCAGGCGTCGGGGCCGATGTCGTCGAGGTGTTCGATGAGGGGTTCCCCGATGTTGCCGCCCACGAAGACGGGCCGGCCGGTACCGCCCAGCATGCGCCCGATGAGCGTGGTGGTGGTGGTCTTTCCGCTGGAGCCGGTGACGCCCACGATGGGCGCCCGGCACAGCCGCATGAAGAGGTCGGCCTGCCCCGTGACGACAACGCCCGCCCGGCGCGCCGCCTCGATGGCCGGCAGGTGCTTGGGGATGCCGGGCGTCACGAACGCTACGTCAACGTCCTGCAGCACCTCCAGGTAGTGTTCGCCGAGCACCATCCGTACCCCGAGCCGCTCCAGGTCCGCGCCCCTCGGGCCCAGCTGCTCCAGGGGCTTGCGGTCAGACGCCACCACCGAGGCGCCATGGGTCACGAGGTACCGTACCAGGGGAACGTTCTCAACCCCAAGCCCTACGACCGCCACCCGGACACCTCGCCAGGTGTCGGGCAGTTGCGTGTGAACGCTTGTCGGGATTGCCACGGCTGATCCTTTCCATCTTACCGGCCGCACGCCACCCCACTGCCGCCCGCTCGCCTCGTGGTCGGCGCCTGCCAGGGCGCGGAAGAGGCGTTCGAACTGTTCGGGGTCACCACTCGTGAAAAACGAGTCCGCCGCCGCCCTCTCCTGGCGGAACACTTCTCGCCCGGGCTCGGCGCCCCTCGCAAACTTCCGCGCCGCCGCCTGCGCCACGGCCTCGCCGGGGTCGAGCAGCGCCACGGGCCGGCCGGCTACCCGGCGGATGACCGGCTCCAGGAACGGGTAGTGGGTGCAGCCCAGCAACAGCCCCTGCGCGCCCCCCTGCAGCGGGGGCTCAACGTGGCGCCGAACGGCCTCTTCCGCCTGTTCCCCATCGAGAAGCCCGGCCTCCACCAGCGGCACCCACTCCGGGCAGGCCTCCTGGGCCACCTCCAGGTGCGGGGCGTGCCGGGCCAGGGCCCGTACGTACGCGCCGCTGCCCACGGTCGTGGCCGTGGCCAGCACCGTGACCCTGGTGCCCGGCTGCGGCCACAGCCTCGCGCAAGCCGCCGCCGCCGGCTCCAGCATGCCGACCACGGGGCCCCCGAACGCCTCTGCCACCGCCGGCAGGGCAACCGAGGACGAGGTATTGCATGCCACCACCAGGAGCTGGGCTCCTCGCTGCCGCAAGAACGAGGCGATCTCCGCGCCGAACTCCGCGATCTGCTCGGGCGGCCGGCCCCCGTAGGGCGCCCGCCCCGAATCTGCCACGTAGAGTACGGGTACGTCCGGGAGCAAGCGCCACAGGTGGCGAAGGACACTGAGGCCGCCAACGCCGGAATCGTAGACGCCGATCAAGCTGCTCTGCGCATACCTCCTGCCCTCGAGGGGCATGGCCCGCAGCGCCTGCCCCCGGGCGTCCGGCGACTAAACAACCTATGACGCCGGCGCCGGCGGCGCCACCGGCGTCCCGAAACGCCGGGACGAGGCCCGGCGGCGCACCAGCGATGGGTCAGCTTCCAGCGGCTGCGTTAGGTCGAGGTGCCCGGCAAGCGTCTCCACCGGCTTGCCCTCCACCAGGATCTGCACCCTGCGGATCCCCGGGTAGCCGGCCAGCGTGTTGACAATGCCGTAGACGGTCATCAGTTCGCCGGTCGTCCCGCCCCAGTGGCGCTCCCGTATTTCCCGGGAAAAGCTCACGATGGCGGTATCGCCCTCGATCTTCACCTCCAGCGGCCGGGCTCCTGTGGGGAGCACCGGCGCCAGGCCGCTGCCGAGGCGCGGTCCCCTGGCCAGAAGCTCCAGCCGCCGCATCGGGTTATCCTGCCCGGGCAGGACGTAGCGCACCTCGGGTTCGAGCTGTGCCCCGTCCGGGGCTGCAAAGTAGAGCACCACCGGCTGCCCCAGCCCGATGGCGGGCAGGATGCGGTCCTCGTAACGCGCGGCGTACCACAGGCCGCCGGCAGCGATCAGCACCAGGGCCACCGCGGCCCCGATCCACGCCTTCAGCCGCACGGCCATGCCACCTCTCTTCCTCGCTAGCGGGCAGCGCGCACAGAGACCGTCTCTACGGTATCATTTCCCACCTGGCTGAGAAAACTGACAATCGCTGCAAACATCGCTTCCGCAGCCTTCTGGCGAAACGCCGGATTCTGCAGCCGGTTCTCGTCATCGGGATGGTCGACGAAGGAGACCTCCACCAGCGCGGCCGGCATTTCGGCCAGCCTCAGCACCCGCAGGTCGCGGCGCATCCGGATGCCCCGCCCGGTGGTGCCGAGCTTGTCCAACAACGAGTCATAGAGGAGTTCGGCGAGCCGCTGGCTGGCCGGGTTGTTGACGGAGTAGAAGACCTCGGTTCCCACCACGCTGGCCGACGTCGAGGCGTTGTTGTGCACGCTGACAAACACGGACGCCCTCGCCCGGGAAGCGATGTCCACCCGCTCGTCGAGGGAGACGTACACGTCGCTGCGCCGGGTCATGGTCACTTCCACGCCCACCGACTCCAGCAACCGGGCGAGGCGGGTGGCGATGTCGAGGTTGTAGACCTTCTCCGGGGTCCCGCTGACGCCGATGGCGCCCGGGTCGAAGCCCCCGTGGCCGGGGTCAATCGCCACCGTCCGGCCGGTCAGCGGCCGGTCGCCGAGCGCCACGACCATGGTCTCCCGTTCGTCCGCGCTGAAGATCTGGTAGCCGACGGGTTGCTTGAGCTCCACCACCACGCGGGCGCTGCGGGGCAGGTACTGCCCGACCCGGACGCTCAGGGCGGGGCCCACGCCCGGACGTTCCTTGAGGGCCTCCGGATCCAGCCTGCGATCCACCACGGCGCCGGGGATGTCCAGCACCAGCCGGTCCGGGTTGCGCAGGTAGAACGCCCGGGGCTGAATGGGCCCCGTGGACTCCACCACCACACTGGCTCCCCTCGGTCCCAGCGGGCGGACCGCCACGTCCGTGATGCGGCTGTAAACGTCCAGCACCAGGTCCATGTCGCCGGGCGGCTGCACCGGGCCGCTGGTGCCGGCGTCCAGCAGCTGCCGGGTGAGGTCGAGCGACGTGGTCACGTTGAGCTGGATGGGTCTCTCCAGCTCGAGCACGGCCCGCACCACGTCCGGCTGGAACTGGCTCATCCGGAACCGCCGCACCGGCCCCTGGCTCACCTCCCACTCCCCGGCTGCGCCTGCCAGGGTCGACTGCTGGATGTCGATCACCAGCCGAAGCGGGTCCGTGAGCGTGGCGGTGCGCACGGGCGCCAGCCCGGACATCTCGGCCCAGAGCTGCGCCCGGCCCTCCGGGCTCCAAAGCCAGTAAACCCCGGAGACCGCGTGATTGAGCAGCACCGAGACGTGGCCGTCCTGCGGGTCGGTGCTCACCTGGAACCCCACGGCCGCCGCGAGGTCGATGGCCACCCTGACCACGTTGGGCTCGTACTGGGCCAGTCTCACCCCTTTGACCAGGGCGCCGCTCATCGGATACTCGGAACCCGGCGCGGCCAGCCTGGCCTGCTCCAGGTCCATCACGAGGCGCGGGGGATCGGCCAGAACCTTCGGGGAGTCCCGCAGCCGCACCGGCCCCTCGCTCAGGATATCGATCCGGGCTCGCCCGCCCTGGCGGCGTACGGTAACCCCCGTGACCTCGCCGGGCGACACGGTGGGCGGCTCCGTGGCGGCCGGCTTCGTCGCCGGGGGCAAGGACGCGGCGACCTTCGCCTCGGAGGGCGCCGGTTGGGGCCCGAGCGCCGTCTCCCCGGCCGAGAAAGCGACCGGTTGGGGCTGGGAGGTGACCTGTCTTACCGGGATCGCCACCGGCACCCCCGCGGAGTCCGCGCTCTCGGGAGCAGAACCTCTGTCGCCAGTTGCGGGGAGCACGGGCTCATCAGCCGAGACCGCAGGGGAAACCGCCCTGGCCGCTTCCCGTGCCACCTGCACGGAAGCCGAGACGTCGAACACCCTGGGGCCCGCATCCGCAGGAGCACCGGCGGACGGGAGCAGCGCCAGGACCCTCTCCACCGGATCCTTCCGGGCAGGGGTCAGATCCGGCGGCTGGGGTCTCGGGGAGGGCGTATAGGGCCCGCGCTCGCCAGGCTGCCCCGCCACCTGCCCCGTTGCCTGTAGCCGGTCCTTTTCTGCCGCCGTCTCCTCGGTGGGCCGGGCCGGGGGAGCAGCATTTGGCGAAGCCTGAGGATGCGGCGGAGCCTCTGCGGGCGCCGCGGCTTTGGCAGGCGCCGGCTTCTCCGCCGCCCGAGGCCGCGTCGCGAGGTTGACCCTGCCGGACTCGCCATCCCACTCCACCCGGATGCCCAGCGCTTCCGCCACGGCCCGAAGGGGCACCGCGAGCCGCCCCTCCACCAGCTCCGGCGGCTCGGGAAGCGCCCGGCGCTCCTTCCCCACCGTGGCCTGCCTGGAACCCACCTGCACCCGGATGCTCGCCGTATCTCGCCGCAGAAGCGCCGTCTTCGACGAGGGGTCCCACTGGATGGTCGCGCCGAGTGCCTCGAAGAGCCGGGCGGGGATCATGAGGGTGCCGTTGAACATGAGCGCCTGCCCGTCGGCGGCGCCGGCCGGCTTTCCGTCTATCCAGACCAGGCTGGAGGCGTCCCCCCCGGCAGCGGCGGCCACCGACGGCCTCGCCGCGCCCAGGCTTGCCAGCGCCAGCAGCACCACCGCTGCGGCTCCCAGCCGCCTCGCTTTCCCGAAGCGCCCCCCGCCTGCCCCGCCCACGCTGACCCGCCCCGTCTCCAGTCATTTCCAGGCGTGCGGTATAAAAAAGCCGGCGTGGCCGGCGTCTTTCACCGGCGCGGCCGGATGGACGATCGGGCGGCAGCG
>JBFMCJ010000283.1 GCA_040754675.1 Bacillota bacterium | reverse complement strand
TAGCAGCCCGGCCGGTGCCCACAGCCACGGCATTCCCTGCAGCACGGCCATCGACTGGGCATCGGTCAGGAGGTTGCCCCAGCTCGGGGTGGGAGGTTGAACTCCCATCCCGAGGAAGCTGAGCGATGCCTCGGCGATGATGGCCTGCGCCGTGCCAAACGTGGCCGCCACGAGAACGGGTGGAAAGGCGTTGGGTAGCAGGTGCCGGAAGAGGATGCGGCCGTCCGGCACCCCGATGGCTTGGGCCGCGGCCACGAATTCCTGGCCCTTCAACCGGAGCACCTCGGCCCTCACCAGCCGGGCGATCTGCGGCCAACCCAACAGTCCCAGCACCAGGATGACATTGTTGAGCCCCGGCCCCAGGATCGCCACGAGTACGAGGATGAGCATGAGTGACGGGAACGACAGCACGACGTCGGTGAGGCGCATGAGCGCCGAATCCACAAAGCCCCCCGCGAACCCGGCGGCCCCGCCGACCAGCGTTCCCAAGGCCACGTTGATTCCCACCGACGCCACCCCCACCAGGAGCGACACCCGAGAGGCGTACAGCAGCCGGCTCAAGACATCACGGCCCACCATGTCGGTTCCCAGCAGGTGTGCCGCCGAGGGTGGCGCCCCAAACGCCATGGGGTCAAGGGCGGTCGGGTCGTACGGCGCGAAAAGCGGCGCCCCCACGGCGCTCACGGTCAAGAGCCCCAGCACCACGACCCCTGCCACGGCCAGCCGGTGGCGCACGAAGCGGCGAAGCGCCAGAGCCCAAGATGACTGCCCGCCCGTTTTCTGCCGGAGCGAACGGGAAGCGGTGCCCCCCTCGGGTCCCAAGGGGGTCTCAATGGCGGGCGAGCCGGCTTTGAACGCCGGGTTGACGCTCATCGGTCCGATCTCACCTCCGGCTTCACTGGTAGCGGATCCGCGGGTCCACCACGGCGTACAGCACGTCGGAAAGCAGACCCCCGGCCAGGACGGCGATGGCCGCCAGCAGGTTGATGGCCATGAGCGTGGGATAGTCCCGGCTGAGGATGGCCTGGATGGTCAGCGAGCCCATCCCCGGCCACTGGAACACCTGCTCCGTGATGACGGCCCCACCGATGAGGGCGGGGAACTGCAGGCCCGCCATGGTGATGACCGGGATGAGGCTGTTACGCAGGACATGGCGAAAGATGATGCGCCGCTCCGGCAGCCCCTTCGCCCGCGCGGTGCGGGTGTAGTCCTGCCGCAGCGCCTCCATGGCGCTCGACCGGGTGAGCCGCAGGACGAGACCAACGTTGGCCAGTGCCAGCACGGCCGCCGGAAGGACGAGGTGGCGGGCCAGGTCGCTCCATGTGGGCTCTGTCCCGAGCGTGTACATGCCGCCCGTCGGCAGCCACCCGAGCTTCAGGGCAAAGACGTAGATCGTGGCCAGCGACACGAAAAACGTCGGGAGGGAGACGCCGGCCACCGAGAGGAAGCCGGTGGCGTAATCCACCCACGAGTACGGGCGAAGGGCCGAAAGCACGCCGAGGGGTATGGCCACGGCGTAGCCCACCAAAAACGCCGAACCCATCAACAAGAGGCTCGGCCCCAGGCGCTCGGCGATCCGGTGCGCGACGGGCTCATAGGTGGTGAACGAGAAGCCCAGGTTGCCCGTGACCAGCTCCCGGAGCCAGCGCGCGTAGCGCACCACGAACGGGTCGTTGAGCCCCAGCGCCTGGCGCCGGGCCATGCGGTCGGCCTCGCTCATGGTCGGGTTGATCATCAGGTCCACGGCGTCGCCCGGCGCCAGGTTGATGATGAGGAAGTTGACGAACGTGATGCCGACGAGCACCGGCAACATGATACCGATGCGGCGCACGAGGTACCGCGTCATGGGATTTGTGACCCGCCTCCAGGGGTCTCACGCAGGGCGTGCTCGCGGCCCCCGAGTCGGGCCGTAATCTCGGCCGCCGCCTGTTTTACGAGCGCGCCGTAGCGCTCGACGACGCCGTCCGCAAGCCGGAACGAGGGCCCGGCCACACTTATGGCGCCGGTTGGATACCCGGAGCCATCGAAGATCGGCGCCCCGACGCCCCGGGCTCCGACGTCCACGTCCTCGTCGCTGACGGCAAAGCCCTGCTCCCGGACCGCCGCCAGGACCTGGCGCAGCCGGTCTGGGTCGAGCACCGTGCGCGGCGTATAGCGAGGTAGGGCAGGAAGCTGCGCCAGCACCTGCTCCCGCTGTTCGGCGGGAAGAAAGGCCAGGATGGCCTGGGGACAAGCTCCGGCGTGCAGGGGGTAGCGCCCGCCCACCTGTGCGGTGAGTCGCACCGGTTTGGCGCTTTCCCGCACGTCCACCACGACGGCCGCCAGGCCGTGGCGTTCAATCAGGTGAACGGACTCACCGGTGACGCCGGCCAGGTGATCCATCACCGGACGCGCCGCCCGAACCAGGCTCATCCGCTCTCGGGCCGTCGCGCCCAGGGCCAGCATGCCCGGCCCCAGGCGGTACCGGCGATCGCCGGGCTCCTGCTCCACCAGGTCATGGCGTTCGAGGGTTCGAAGCAGGCGGTAGACGTGGTTTTTGGTGAGGCCGAGCCGGCGCGCCAGTTCGGACACGCCGGCCGTCCCGTCGCCAGGCCAGCGAGCCAGCGCGAAGAGCAGCTGGATGGCCTTGTCCACGCTTGCGATCGCGTATGCCTCTGGCGCTTTCCTTTGGAGTTCGGGTACGCCGGCGTGGGCCATCGCCATCCCGTTCCCTTCCGGCCTTGCCCCGGTTGGCAGTTGCCTCAACCCCGCCACCCGGCGCCGAGCGGAGGCGATCCCCTCGGCGGGCCGGGGCGCCGGGAGAGGGGGTTATAGCCAATAAACCAACGTTCCATTGTGCCTAACGTTTCGGGCGGTGTTCGACGGCCGAGGCCTTACTCCTCCACCGTTCGCGCAAGTACACAAAAAACACGCGCGCTTCTCGTACCCGCCGGGGGTTGTCCTGGCAGGTAGCCTTCTGCGGTGTGGCGATGTTGAAAGCGTCAGCTGGGCCGGCCGAAGGGGCACCTGTTGTGGCTGCGCCGGCGGTTGGGATCGGGGAGGCAATCCGGACGGCCAGGGCCGGCCGGACACGGCGCTGGCCGAAGTCGTCGAGCCCGTGCCGCAGGCGGAAGCCTCCAGGGCGCCGGCGCAGGGTGAGGCGGTAAAGCTACATGTAATGGATGCGGCCCCGGTAGGCTGTGAGGGTCTGGCGGTTCGCCTCAGTGCCGCCCGGCACGTTGCCGCTCACGAACACCGGCGGCCTGACGCCCCGTTGCGCCAGATCTTCGACGACCTGGCAGACCAGCCCGTTCGCGAGAAGAGCGCCAACGACGGTCGATGCCGGGCCTACCGGCATGTCCATCCCGGCGACCACCACGGCGGCATCGCCCACGGGAACGTGTGTGTCGACGACGATGTCCGCCACGTCATGCAGATATCGCCCTGGCGGGTCGTCGGGCGGCGCGACGACGGCATACCTCTTTGACGTAAAGGCAACGACCGTCGCGCCCCGGGAGCGGGCGGCCATCGCCATCTCCACGGGAACCGCGTTGCGCCCCGATGTCGAGAAAACGAGCAGCACGTCGCCCTCGCCCACCGGAACGCCCGAGAGTACCACTTCGGCATAGCCAGACAGGTGTTCGAGGGTTGAGGTGCGGGGGAGCGGGCGTTCGTTTACCGTGAGGCCTGGGGCGAAGATGGGGTTGATGATTGCCAGGCCGCCGGCCCGGTACACGAGTTCCCCGGTCAGCAGGCTGGAGTGGGTCGCCCCGAACGCCCAGATGTTGCGCCCGGCCATGACGGCCTCGGCAACCGTGCGAGCGGCACGTTGCAGCGCGGCGCTTTCGGCTGCCCGAACCTCTTGCCACAGGTTTTCAACGGCATCCCAATAGCTTTCCGCTGCGCTTGCCGGGGCGTCCGTTGCAGCCCCGCCGGTCATCCCGGATTTTGGCCCGACCGCTTCCTTACCTGCTTCTGTCATCCTCTTGCGCCTGCCTTTCGAACGGGTTGCCCGGCTCGCCCGCTTTCGTACGGTTCCTGTTGGGTACGTCCCGGAGAGGCGTGTCGATGGGCCTTCTCCTGGAACGGTTCTTTGCCGCAAGGCCCAAGACTCCTCTGCCAGAGCTCCGAGCACGGGCCCTCTCACCTCAAGCCTTGACGAATGGTTGGCAGCAGAGGGAGCCAGGGTCCGGCTGAGCATGTTTCCCGGATTCCCAGAAGGGATTTTCCTGTCCTGGGCAAACATAGGCGCCGGGAAGAGAAACTTAGGAAGCCAAACAAAGTTGCCTTCCCGGCGGTGGGTGGAGCGCTTGCGAAGCCGTCGGCCCGGTGTGGCGGGTAGCATTGTCAGGGGTGGCGACGTCCGCGCCACCAACCGCCGCGTGGTCTTGGAGCTGATCGAGCGGCACGGGCCCATCTCGCGGGCCGACCTGGCTCGCCAGGCGGGGCTGAGCATGCCCTCGGTCTCGGAGATCGTGAGCGATCTGCTGGCATCCGGCCTGGTCGCGTGGCACGGTGAAGGGGTCTCGACGGGGGGCCGCCGCCCGATGCTGTTACGAGCAAACCCGGCACGCGCCACCGTACTCGCCGCCGACCTGGGCGGCACCAGCGCCGCGCTCGGCCTGTTCCTCCTCGACGGCACCTGCCTCTCGGAGGAACGTTTTACGATTCCTGCGACCGCGAGAGGCAACGAGGTGGTCCGGCATCTGGTTTCGGCTGCCCGCCGGCTGTTGGCTGAGGCTGCGGGCAAGCACCCCGAGGTTCTGGGGATGGGTGTCGCCGCGCCCGGGGTCACTGACCCTGAGACAGGCGAAGTGACGCTCGCCCCTGCGGTGGGGTGGACGGGAACGCCGGTCCGCTACCTGCTCGAGCAAGAGCTGGGTATCCCCGTTGTCGTGGACAACGACGTGAATGCCGCGGCTTTAGCGGAGTGGCGATTCGGGGACGGGGCCCGCTACAAGAGCTTTGTCTTCGTCTCGATTGGTACCGGTGTCGGGTCGGGCATCATCCTCAACGGGCAGATTCACCGGGGCCTGTCCAACCAGGCTGGCGAGATCGGGTACATGGTCATGGATCAGGATTGGCACGGTTCGCCCAACGACTTTGGGGACCTCGAGTCCCGCATCTCCTTGCCTGCGCTGGCCCGGGACTATGCACGGACGCTGCACGACCGCGGGCCGGGCAGCGCCGACCCGGACGCGGTTCTTCGAAACCTCGTGGATAACTTCGCCGCAGGCGACCCCGGCGCGGTCGAGTTTCTGACAGAGCGCGTCCGGCTGCTCGCCCGGGCGCTGGTCAACGTCTTTGCCGTCCTTGCGCCCGAGGCCATCTTCTTGGGCGGACCGATCAGCCCTTACGTCCCGCAGTTCCTGCCCGCGCTCCAGGAG
>JBFMCJ010000282.1 GCA_040754675.1 Bacillota bacterium | reverse complement strand
CCGTTGCGGTGCACGACGATGAGGGAGAAGCCGGTGCGGGCCACTGTGTCGTAGTCATGGCCGGCGTCGGCGGGAAACGCGAAGAACAGGACGAAGGGCTCAGCCAGGTCTGCGTTGACGGTCCGGTGCCCCCATCCAGGCGGGACGTACGCCACGCTTCCCGCCTCCATGGGAACGGCCCGTGCTTCTCCCTGTTCGGACTGCATGATGAGAAAGCCGCGGCCCCGGAGGGCCGCGTACACCTCCGCGGTGTGCCGCCGTACGTGGAAATGCCCCTTTGTCATGAAGTGCTCGACCCCGATCAGGCCGGGATGGATGACGGTGACGCCGTAGGCAAGCTCGCCCGCCTCGTCCGGTACCGGGGCTTCGAACGTTTCATAGATGACGGGGTCCCCACGGCTCACGAGAACCTCAAGAGCGGCAGGGTCAACGACGTACCCGCGCAGATCGTGTGCCCGCCGTGGGTGGCGGCGGGCGTCCGACAGCAGCCGTTCGGGGTCGTCCGGCCGCAGCGCGCGCAGCAGGATCGGATCGTCCAAGGGTTGCGCCCCGCCTTCACAGCAGCTCGAGCCGCACGTGCTTCGTCAGGAGGTACTCCTCCAGGCCCTGGTGCGCCAGTTCGAGCCCCAGCCCGCTCTCCTTCCACCCTCCGTACGGGAAGGGGACCTCGCCCCCCGCCACGTTGTTGACACCCACCGTCCCGGCCTCCAGGCGCTCCCCGACCTCTATGGCCGTCTTCAGGCTGCTGGTGTACATATAGGCCACCAGGCCATAGGGACTTTCGTTGGCCAGCCGCACCGCCTCGTCCGCCGTGCTGAAGCGCATGATGGGGGCGACCGGGCCGAAGGTCTCCTCCCTCATCACCCGCATGGAGTGGTCGACGTCCACGAGCACCGTCGGCAGGTAGAAGTACCCCCGCTCAAAGTCGCGCCCCGGCGGCCGTGTGCCCCCGTAGGCCACCTGCGCACCGCGAGCCCTGGCGTCCTCGACGTGGGCGATGGTCTTCTCCAGGCCGTCTCGGGTCGTCATCGGGCCGAGGTCCGGGTCGTCCAGCCCCCTGCCGATGGTCAACTGGCGGGTACGTTCCAGGAACGCTTCGACGAAGGCGTCGTAGATGTCGGCGTGGACGTAGATCCGGTTGATCGCGTTGCAGATCTGCCCCATATTCCGAAAGGAGCGGTAGACGGCTCCTTTCACTGCCGCTTCGAGGTTTGCGTCCGGGAAGACCAAGAGCGGGCAGTGCCCTCCCAGTTCCAGGGAGATGCGCTTGACGCCGTCGGCGGCCATGCGCATGATGGCCTTTCCCGTTTCCGTCTCGCCGGTGAAGCCGATCTTGCGGATGAGCGGATGCCGAACGAGGTGGGCACCCACCGTGCTACCGGGGCCGATGACGATGTTCAGGGCACCGTCCGGCAAGCCGGCCTCTGCCAGGCACCGCAGGAAGTGGGTGACGGCCACCGGCGTAACGGACGGTGGCTTGACCACGACCGTGCACCCGGCCGCCAGCGCAGGGGCAACCTTCCACGATAGCAACAGAACCGGGTAGTTCCACGGTCCGATGGCGGCAACCGGCCCGACCGGCTGGCGGATCACCAGGCTGCGGCGGGCGGGGTTGTCGTTTGGGATGACCTCGCCGTAGATCCGGCGCGCCTCCTCGCTGTAGTACTCCAGAGCATCGATGCTGGCCTTGATCTCGCCCCGGGCTTCGCTGATGGGCTTGCCTTGTTCGAGGGTGAGCCATCGGGCGATCTCCTCGAGGCGTTGGCGCGCCAGCGTGGCCGCTTTGCGCAGCACCTGGGAGCGCGCGGAAGGCGCGGTCTTGGACCACTCGGCAAACGCGAGGCTGGCCGCTTCAACCGCCCGGTCCACGTCCTGTTCTCCAGCCAGGCATGCCCGAGCGACCGCCTCTTCCGTCGACGGGTCGATGACCTCGATCTCTCGGCCAGCGGCGCCGCCGGTCCAGGCTCCGTTGATCAGTAACTTCACGTGTTCCACCACGGCGTCCCCTTTCCTGACGAAATGCCTATCGTTAAGGGCCGGCCGTCGGGTCGACCACGACCTTGATGGCCTCCCCACTGCGGGCGCGGCCAAGAGCAGCGTGGATTGCCGCCAGCGGGAACCTGTCGGATATGAAGGCGCGCAACTTGAGCCGCCCGGAGCTGGCCAGTTCCATGGTCCGGCGGTATTGAAAGACGCTGGAGCCCGTCGTCCCCGTGAGGGTGAGCTGTCGGTAGTGAACGCGATTGGTGTCCAGCAAGGCCGATCCGGCCGACCCGGGGAGCCCCGCGAACAGGTTGATCCGCCCGCGAACCGCGGCCACCTCGAGGGCCTGGCTCTGGGCCTCCGGGGACGGGACCGCCACCACCACGACGTCGAAGCCTCGCCCCCCCGTAAAGCGCTGGGAGGCGCTCCCTACGTCATTGGGCTCCACGGCGCCGTCGGCGCCAAATGAGAGCGCCTGCCTCCTGCGGTTCTCCAGCGGGTCGACGGCCACCACCACCGAAGCGCCCAGCGCCCGGGCCATCTGAACGTGCATGAGGCCCATGGGGCCCGCGCCGAAGATCAGCACCCTGTCTCCCCCGCCGGTTTCGACGGCCTCGTGGGCGTTGAAGACGCAGGACATGGGCTCGACCAACGCAGCCTCTTCGAAGGAGAGGTCGTCCGGGATGGGCGTGGCCTGACCCCGCCGGACAGCGGCCTGTGGGATGCGCACGTACTCGGCCAGCCCGCCGTCCCGCGTGATCCCGAGGGCCTCGTAGTGCGGGCAGAGGTGATCCAGGCCCTGGACGCACACTTCACACTGTCCGCAGCCGATGTTCGGGGCCACGCTCATGCGCTGTCCAATGGCGACCGGGGGGTCCGCGGAGGTGGAGGCCACCACGACCCCCGCCAGCTCGTGCCCCAGGACGCGACGCGTGCCGGGAGGAATCTTGAAGTGGCCGTTTGCCACGATTTTGAGATCCGTGGCGCAGATGGAGGCGGCGTGCACGCGCAGGACCAGTTCTCCCTCGCCGGGCAACGGTCGCTCCACCGTCTGTAACTCGATCTGCCCGGGCTTTTCGAAGACGGCCGCACGCATGGTGTCGCCCATTGCCAGGATCTTCCTTTCATCCCCCGCCGGGCCGCGGCTCGCCCTGCGCGGGCTCGGCCGGCTGCAGTGAGCTGTGGCTGACCTCGACGGGCTGGCCGCTGAGCAGCGAGGTGCGCGCCGCAAGCACCGCCTCCAGCGCCCTGAGCCCATCCAGGGCCGTCACCCGAGGGGGTTCGCCCGTGCGGATGCAGCGTACGAAGTGGCGATCCTCCTCGAGGTAGCCGCTGCGGTGGCGGTCTCGCCAGCTCCGGAAAGCATGGGCGATCACCTGCCCGTCCTTCGTGCAGCGCACCACCGTACCCTGAGGAATGGCCCCGACGGTGACGACCCCTTCGGTTCCCAGCACTTCGACCCGGGCGTCGTACCCGTACTCCACGGGGCAGGCGCCGTCGACCACGCCCAGCGCTTCGCTCTCCATCTCAACCGACACCACGGCCACGTCGTAGAAGTCGCGGTGCTTTTGGAGGACCTCCCGGGCCTTCCTTGCCTTTGCGCGGGCGAACACCAACCGGTACTCGCTGCCGGTCAACCACCGGACGGTGTCGAAATCGTGGCTGTTCACCTCGGCCAGCATGCCGTTGCTCTTCGCGGTCTCCCAGGCCCAAGGGGGCGGCAGCCCCGGCCCGCGGGTGGTTGAGCGGATGAACATCACCTCGCCGATGCGGCCGGATTCGACGTGGGCCCGCGCCTCCAGGAACTCCTCGTCGAACCGCCGCATGAAACCCATCTGGAAGAAGACACCCGAACGCTGCACCGCTTTTATGATGTCGAGGGCATCCTCTACGCTGATGGCCATCGGCTTTTCGCAGAAGATGTGCTTGCGTGCGCGAGCGGCCTCGACGGCGAGGTCGCGGTGCGTGTATGTGGGCGTCGCAATGCAGACGGCGTCGAACTCCACCGCGTTGAGGGCCTCTGTCAGGGAGCCAAAGTGGCACTCCACGCCCAGCTCCCGTGCGGCTGCTGCCCGGCTCTCCTCGACGGCGTCCACCACCGCCACGAGGCGGGCGTCGGGAATGAACTGTACGAAGTTTCGCCCGTGCACGAGCCCGGCCCGGCCGGCGCCGACCAGACAAATGCGAACCGGCTCAGCACCCATCCTCTCCATCGCCCCTCCATGCCCGTTGGGATCCCGCCTGCTTACCAGCAGCCCAGCGCGTAACCGCCGCTGACCTGCACAATCGCTCCGGTGATGAAGGAGGCTTCGGAGGATGCAAGAAACGCGATGGCTCTTGCGACCTCCTCCGGCCTGCCCGCCCGGCCCATGGGAACAACCCGTGCCACGTCGCCTGCACCGCCGCAAACCGGTGCTCCACCGGCCTCGAGCATCGCCGTAGCGACCTTCCCCGGTATCACGGCGTTGACCCGGATGCCCCGGGGACCAAGCTCCCGGGCGAGCGCCCGGGTGAATCCCACGATCCCGGCCTTGGCCGCCGCATAGTGAACGCCGCTCGTGCCACCGGTTATGGCCGACGTGGACGAGACGTTGACAATGGCCGCCTGCGGGCTCTTCAGCAGCCACGGCAGCGCCGCCCGCGTGCACAAGAACGCCCCGGTCAGGTGAACGCCCAGCATTCGGTTCCAGCGCCGTTCGTCGAGCGCTTCGAAGGCAGCCGGGTCGAAGTGGCCCGCGTTGTTGACGAGAACGTCGAGCCTTCCCCAGCGCTGACTGACCGCCGCCACCAGGACGCTCACCTGAGCCGGGTCTGCCACGTCAGCCCGAAACGCTTCAGCCATGCCTCCCGCGCAGCGGATGTCATCGACCAGTTGCCGGGCCTCCCGCTCCGACTCGAGAAACCCCACCGCGACGGCCAGCCCTCTGGAGGCCAGCGCCCGGCAGGTGGCCGCCCCGATGCCGCGCGAGCCGCCCGTCACGAGCGCGACTGGCCGAGGTAGCGCGCAAACCGTGGCCCCGCCCACGCTGGCGTTCACGTCCTCACGCGAGTACCTGCTCGAGGTCTTTCAAGCGGCGGATGGAGAGCTCGGCGTACCGGTCATGAAAGCCCGCCTGCATTTTCAACCGGGCAGCGACGTACGGGTCGGGAACCGGAGGAAGCGGTTCGAGAACCAGGGCGCCTCGATACTCGATGTCCTTGAGCGCCTGCAGGATGGCCCTGAAGTTCGTATGCCCCTGGCCCACTGCCTGGCGGTTGCTGTCTGCCACGTGGAAGTTGACGGCTCGAAGCCAGGTTGTGCCGCGCTTGTCATTTGGGGCGGGGGGCCTGCGGCCCCTGCCGCCCCACCCCCGTGATGCCCCAGGCAGGCGCTGTGACGGCCGGGACCTTCTCCAGCTGTGGGTCATCG
>JBFMCJ010000281.1 GCA_040754675.1 Bacillota bacterium | reverse complement strand
GCAGCGGCTATTGTGTTACAGCGGAAGGTCAAAGAGCCGATCACGTTTGCGTGCTGGGATAGTCGGCTTTGGGAGGCGGCTCTGACCCACGGCTTGTCCGTGCTACCGAAGCACCGGCCGTGAGGCGGCTCATGGAGCGCGTCTGCCGGAGGTTACCAGGCCCGGGACAGCCTGGTATATTGCTCGGTGGGAGGTTGGCGGTACGCGATGTTCGTCCTACCGGTCCTGCCTGCCGGCAGCAGTACATAAACAACGTGAACATCTGGCGCGCTATGGCTGGGCGGTCGCGCGGCGGCGGGGTGGGTGGTGGCCAGTCGGGCGATATATGGCCGTCCGGCCTTTGCCCTCCATGCGCAGTTCTCCCCGGCGCACAAGACGCTGGAGCAGTCGGTAGGCCTGGGGAGGGGCGAGTTGACAGAGTTCGCTCACTTCCTTGCGCGAGATGCTGCCGTGCTTGCGGGCATACTGCAACACCATCTGCTCGTACTGGATGGGCTCGAAGCCTCGAACTCCAGGGGATCCAGGTCCTCCCATGTGGCGCCGGGGACCCTCAACGCCGAGTAGTCCTGGGCGCCTCCATTTGCCAGCCGGCCTGCATCTCGTGAAAGTGGTAGGGAACGCAGGCGGGTTCGCCCCGACCTCCGATGGCCCGCCTCAGGTACTTGCCTTCGGTGGTCCCCACCGGGACCGGACTGCGGGGAACGTCGATCGCCAGCACCATCTTGCCGCGGACCTCAACGCTGTAAACCCTGGTTGCGAGCGAGGGGCGGGTTTGGTTGGCGATGAGCGCCTGCACCCGCCGGGGATCGGTGAAACCGCCCTCGTGGCGCGGGCGCGCCCCGGTTACCGTACCGTCATCCTCAACTCCTACCAGCAGCAGTCCGCCTTCCCCATTGGCCAGGCACACCACCGCCTCCACCAGGTCGCGATCGCTGAGGGGCTGGCGGCCTTCCCCCTTGAACTCCACGGTGAAGGACTCCCCGCCGGCAATAATCTCGAGCAGTTCGGCCTCGGTCATGCCCCGCACCTCACTGGTGCCTAATTCCATACCAACCCTATTCTTCCCTTCGTGCCCCCTCCATCTCCCGGCGCCCCGCCCTCGCAAGCGCACTTCGTCAGCACGTGAGTGGTAAACTCCTGGTGTTCTGCGAGGGCCACCTCTATTCCTGCAATTCCCTGGACAGGCTGCCGGGAACAAAATGACCAGGGTATGCGTCACAAAGGGAAGGAACGGCGATCACTCCAGGTAGAGGTCAAGCTGCCAGATAGCAACTCCCCAGAAGGAAAATTGCGGGTGGATAGCGAATAGCTTCCTCCAGCACATTTTCCGGGGGAGGGGTGGCCTCGCCCGGAGTAAACGTTGTAGAAGCAGGGGGTGGGACTCACACAGTGCGACACATCCATTCAAAGGGCCAGAGGACTCTCAATGTCGTGTAAAGGAGGTTAGAAGACGTGAGAAAAGCGTTAGTGGCAGCCCTGGTAGTTGCCTTCGTACTCTCCATCGCTGCCACTGCCAGCGCGGCGGTGCTCACGCCGGCCAGCTTCCCCGATGTGCAGGGCCAGGCGTGCGCTGATGCCGTCGCCAAGCTGGAAGCCCTCGGTATCGCCAAGGGCATCGACGGCCAGTGGATGCCGCTTGCCCCGGTGACCCGGGCTCAGTTCGCGGCCTTCGCCGTGCGCCTGCTTGGGCTGGAGGGCGTGGTCAAGTACATGGCCGGCCCCACCAAGTTCGCGGATGTGCCGGCGACACACTGGGCGAGCGGTTACGTGAACGTGGCGGTGGCCAAGAAGCTGCTCGCGGGTTATCCCGACGGCAACTTCCACCCTGACGAGAACATCACGTTCCCGCAGGCCGCCACCGTGCTGGGCCGGGTGCTCGGCTACGTGAACCTGCCCGGTGAATGGCCCAGCAACTACATGGTGGTTGCTTCCGAGAACGGCCTCTTCGAGGGCGTGGAGTTCGGCGGTGACTTCGTCACCCGGGGCGACATGGCCATCATGCTGTGGAACGCCCTGAATGCGCAGCTCGTACAATACAAGTACCTTGAAGATCTGGGCATCTGGGACTACGAGAAGCAGTGGGACGACCAGGACAAGACTGATCCCAAGACGCTGCTCGAGAAGTCGCTGGGCGGCAAGATCCACGAGGATATCGTGGTTGCCTCTACCGGCGACGTGAATGCATCCCTCAAGGCCGCTGAGATTAAGGCCGTGGTGGGCACTGACGCCAGCAAGTGGCCTGTCTGGACCATGCCCGAGGGTGTGGCCACTGCGGGCCTGCTGGGGCGTGCGCTAAACACCATCAACATCGGCACCAAGGTTAAGTACGCCGAAGATGTCACCGACGTCGACAGCGTGATATCCGGCAAACTCGCCGCTGACACCGACATCGATGGCACCGACGAGGTGCAGATCAAGGTCGGTACCACGACGGTCAAGAAAAACTGGGCCGACAAGGTGACGGCGTATAAGAACAAGACCTTGGTTGACCAGTTCTTGACAACGAAGGACAAAGTGTACACGGCCTTCAAGTCTGGTGATACTGTAAGCGCGTTCCTCGATGCGGACGGGAAGGTCGCGTTCATCGTCGGATTCAAGGTGGACGTGAACAACGCCGTAATCACCAAGGTCGAGGAGACGACCACGGGCAAGAAGATCACCTACGTCAAGGGCAAGGACGGCGCCACTGAGACGAAGGATGTAGCTACGAACGCGAGCTTCCTCAAGAACGGCTCGGCGGTAGCGTTCTCCGGGCTGAAGGCTGGCGACGTGGCTGACATAGCTCTCGACTCGGCGGGCAAGGTCTGCTACATCTCGGCGTCGGACGCCAAGGTTAGCGGGAACATCGAGAACGTTCTCAAGAAGGCCGACGGCAAGACCTACGTAGTCGTGGGCGGCACGGAGTACAAGCTGGGTACCGATGCCAAGCTGAAGGCTGACGGTGCGTGGGTTGCCAATCCGGAAACGGGGATCGCCTCGTACGTCGGGTGGGCTGTTACTCTCAGCCTCAACGCTTCGGGTGAGGTCGGCTTGGCCACGGCCACCGGTAGTGCGGGCGTCGTGGGTATCGTGACCAAGCAGGACAGCACGGCGAAGACGATCGAGATGGATACCCCGACGGGCAAGGTCACCCTTTCCTGGGCGGCCGGGTATACGTTCCCCACGACGAACTACGAGACCAAGAAGTGTCTGGCTCTCACTACGTCTGATGGCAAGGTCACGCAACTGATCGAGTGCAGCCCGCTCAGCTCTGCGTACACCATCAAGGCCGTGGACGCTACCAACCTTAAGGTCACGGTCGACGTCGGCGGTGGGACGCTCAAGGTGCTGCAGTTCGGTTCTAACGCTGCCATCAGGCTGGTGCCGGCCAGCGGTAGCGAAGAGTGGGCAGCCCTCAGTTCGCTGAAGGTGAATGCCACCCTGCAGGTGTGGCCGGCGGATAAGACGAGCGGCCTGCTCTACGCGACCACCGGCGAACTGGCTGCGCCGGAGCCGGATACGATCTACGGCAAGTACGTCGGGTACACCTTCAGCAGCTACACCAAGGTCATGACCCTCTTCATGGACTACAAGGGTGAGTCGAAGAGCTACACGAAGAAGGACGCCGTGGGCAATGAGCTCGACGGGCTGACGGTAGACGACTTCGTGTACGCGGCCGTGACCGGGTCTAGCTGGACCGCCGCCGACAAGCTCGTCAAGCATGCGGATGAAGGTGAGATCGTGTCCATCGCAGACACAACGGTCACCGTACTGAAAGCCGACGGCAGTTACGCGATGTTCACCGTGCCGAAGGAAGCGGTCGTGTACAGTGGTTCGGCCGTCGCCTACAAGGGCACGGGCGTGGGTGCGCTGGCGGTTGGCGATCAGATCAAGGTATATGAGAAGACTGCCGGCGCTGGCGTAGTGCTGGTGTGGGCGAACCCGGAGGACTAGGTCCTGGCTAGCAGAAGGGGGGGGCGCCCTCCTGGGTGACCCCCTTCTGTATTGGGTGCGGTTGGCTGCTGGGCCGCTTCGCCGAAGCCGTAGATGCCGGGAGCCGTGGAAAGACGGGATCATGCAAACAGCAGGGAGGACTCACGAATGGTTCGGGGAAAGAGGCGTGGGCTGGCCGCGGTCGTCATGATGGTAGTGGTCGCAAGTGTCGTATCCCTGGCGGTGCTTCCCCCAAGGGCAGTTGGCGGGCAGGTCGATGAGGCCAGCGTGGGTACACTCGCCATGCTGGTAGAAGTGCTGGCCACGCTGTCCGTGCGTCCTGTAGAGAGGGCGGCTCTGTGGCACGCGGCAGCGGTTGCTGTGGTCCGGGCGACCGGTGATCCCTACGGTGCCTATATGACACAGCATGAAGTCGAAGACTTTCTTCTGGGAATCGAAGGCGCCTACGACGGAATTGGAGTTGCCATTGAGAGCATTGACGGCACCATCGTTGTGCAATCTGTGTTCCCGCGTAGCCCGGCCAGTACTGCGGGCCTGCGAGCGGGCGATGAGTTGGTGGAGGCGGATGGGAAGGCGCTGAGGGGCATGGCGCCGGAGGCGGTGGCGGGGCTGTTGAGGGGGCCGGCGGGGACGCCGGTGAGGCTGCTGGTGATGCGGGAGGGGTGGGAGGAGCCGCGGGAGATAGTGGTGGTGAGGGAGAAGATCGTCATCCCCAGTGTGGAGAGCAGGATGCTGGGGGATGGCGTCGGGTACGTGCGCATTGTGTCGTTCCGGGAGGGGTCGGCAGGGCAGTTTGCGGGGGCGCTGGAGGAGTTGAGGAAGCAGGGGGAGCTGCGGGCGCTGGTGCTCGACCTGCGCGATAACGGGGGCGGCCTCGTCGATGAGGCGGTGGCGGTGGCGCGGCAGCTGGTGCCGGCGGGGCCGGTGGTGCACATCATAGGCAAGCAGTCCAGCCAGGTGGTGAAGGCGGACGGGCCGGGGCTGGGGCTGCCCATCGTCGTGCTGGTGAATAAGGGGACGGCCAGCGCGTCGGAGATCCTGGCGGGGGCGCTGGTGGATCGCTGTAAGGCGGTGCTGGTGGGGTCGCCCACCTTCGGCAAGGGGTCGGTGCAGGCGGTCATCCCCCTGGGCGGAGGGAGCGCGGTGCGGCTGACCACGGCCAAGTACCTGACGCCCAACGGGCACGTGATTGAGGGGAATCCCCTGAAACCCCAAATTCTGGTGCAGGAGGAAGATAGGGGGCCGAGGCCGAAGTTCTCCTGGAGGAGACCTTTGAAGGTGCTCACCGTGGGGCTGGATGTGTTGGCGGCGCAGGAGTTGCTGGCGTGGCTGGGTTACCCCGTGGGGGAGGCCGACGGGATTTACGGCCGCAACACTTCGGCCCAGGTGTCCGTCTTTCAGAGGGAGCACGGACTGCCGGCTACCGGTGTCCTGGACGAGGCGACCGCCCGGGCCATGAATGAGGCTGCTCCGCGGGATGCTGGGC
>JBFMCJ010000280.1 GCA_040754675.1 Bacillota bacterium | reverse complement strand
AGCGTCTGGCTCTCCCGCTGGATTGGAACCCCTTCCTTGGCTTCGATGGCCTGGTGCAGCCCGTCGCTGTAACGGCGGCCGAACATCAACCGGCCGGTGAACTCGTCGACGATGATCACCTGGCCGTCCTTGACGACGTAGTCCCGGTCCCGCTTGAAGAGCGCGTGCGCCCGAAGCGCCTGCTGCAGGTAGTGGGTGAGTTCGAAGTGCCGGTCGTCGTACAGGTTGTCAACGCCCAGCGCCTTCTCCACCTTGGCGACGCCCGCTTCGGTGAGCGCCACGGTCCGCGCCTTCTCATCGACGGTGTAATCCTCGCCCGCCACGAGCCGGGGCACCAGGCGCGCCATGGTGTAGTAGTGTTCGGTGGACTCCTCCGCCTGCCCCGAGATGATGAGCGGCGTGCGAGCCTCGTCGATGAGGATGCTGTCAACCTCGTCCACGATGGCGTAGTAAAGCTCGCGCTGGACCATTTGCGAGACGTCCCAGACCATGTTGTCCCGCAGGTAGTCAAAGCCGAACTCGTTGTTGGTGCCGTACGTGACGTCGCACGCGTACGCCCGCTTTCTCTCCTCGAACCCCATGTCGTGGGTGATGACGCCCACCGACAGCCCCAGGAAGCGGTAGATGGCGCCCATCCACTCGGCGTCGCGCCGCGCCAGGTACTCGTTGACCGTCACCACGTGGACGCCCCGCCCCAAAAGCGCGTTGAGGTAAACCGGCATCGTGGCCACCAGCGTCTTGCCTTCGCCGGTCTTCATCTCGGCAATACGGCCCTCGTGCAGCACGACGCCGCCCATCACCTGGACGTCGAACGGGCGCATGCCCAGCGTCCGGCGCGCCACCTCCCGCACCACGGCGAACGCTTCGGGAAGAAACTCGTCCAGGGTGGCGCCGTTATCAATCCACTGGCGGAACTCCGCCGTCTTACCCGACAGTTCCTCGTCGGAAAGCCGCGATACGACGGGCTCGAACTCGTTCACCTGCGCCACAACGGAGCGCAGGCGGCGAATCTCCCTTTCATTCGGATCCAGCACTTTTTTCAAGAGGCCGAGCACCGCAACGCCTCCTCGACCCTCAAGGACGCCGCTATTATAACCCGGCCGCTCTTTCGGACGAAAGCTTGCCCATCGCCTCGAGGGCGGCCAGGGCCCCGGCTAACACCGCGTTGCCCCCCATGGGTGCCGAACCCACTCCCCAGCGTACCTCTGCGCGCGTTCCCGGAAGCGTCCAATTGATCCCGACCACCACCACCGGGGACGAGACAGGCCCTGCCAGATCTACCCACGCCACGGCGGCCCCGGCGGCCGGCCCCTGGCCTGCCAGAGCCGCCACCACCGCCCGGGCACCCAAAAGAGCCGACTCTTCCCCCCGCGCCGACCCCACGCTCTGCCCGCTCACGCGCTCGCCGGAGCGGCCGGTCACGTACGCCGTTACCTCCAGTTGCCCTTCCCGGGGGCGTAACAAGAGACCTTCAAGTGCCCAGAAGACACCCCCTGCCTCCTGGCGCTCCGGCTCTTGCACCGCAGCCTCGGCGGGCCGGAGAGCCGCCCCCGCGGCGCCGGCGCCTGCTTCCCTCGGCGGGGCGGCGGGCGGTCCGGGCGCAGGTGCAAGGTCGGCCTCCGGGTCCAAAGGACGCGGGCGTGGCGCCCGGGGCGAAGCCGCCCGCCCGGGAGGCTGCGGGGTGGCTACCACGCTCACCTTTTGGTACGGCACGGCCAGGTCGTGGTTGACCAGCAGAAGGCTCTGCACGTCCCTGGCAACCATCTTGGCCGGGCGCTCTCCCGAGGAAACCACGTGAATCTCGCTTATACGGCCTTCCCTGTCCCAGACGATGCGGCAACCCACCACGCCCGGAATGGAACGGATATCTTCCTCGACGCGCCGGCTGCTGGAAGGAGCGGGGGGATTGTTAACGGAAGCGCTTTGCTCGTCAGGTGGACTCGAACGGTCCATCTCCGGTGCTTCGTAGCGCTGCGGCGACGACAGGGTGCCTCACCTGCCTTTCCGGCCGGGAGTGTCTCGGCCCGCTCCGGCCTGTGGGCCTTCCTCGCGGGCTTTCGGTGCGACCACCCCTCGCAACCGTGCATCCACCAGTGCCCATACGCCCCCGCTGACGAGCGAGTGCCCGCCCAGCAGCACCGGCACCGGTGCCTCCCGGGCAGCGCGGGTGAACTCGCGCACCCCGGGGTGCTCGATCTCCTCGTACATTCCCAAATCGGAAAGAAACCGGTCGGCTTGCGAGACCGCCCACCGCCGATGGGCGAACAGCACGCGGCTGTCGATGAGCGCGGCCGCCGCTACCCGTCCTATGCGCTCGAAGAAGCTCCGGCTCCCCAGGCTTTCCCAGAGGTAGCCCATCAGGGAGACGACCTCGCCTCGCGCCTCCCGCCCCAGGGACTTCATCCCGCGTTCCTCGGAGACCACCCGCAGCCTGCAGCGCGTCCGGTCATCCAGGTAGTAGAAGAGCGGGGCACCGATGCGCCCGAAGATGAGCAGTTCCGCGGAAAGGTCGTCCATGACCTGCATCACGGCCCAGACCCGGCTGCGATCCAGCGGGTGGCAATCGAGCCACTCCCGGGTGGCCGGCCCCGTGCCCGGGTGCACGCCGAGCACGAGGACGTCGGTGGGCGTATCGATGTCGAAGTGGAGCCCCAGCGTGCGCGGTGGGGTCACCAGCGGGAGCTGTGCGTCCATGGTGAGGCTCATGGCCAGGTTGTTGTCCATGGAGGGCGGTTCGACGCGCTCCACCGCCCGGGCGGGGGTGAAAGCCACCATGTCCGCCGAGTGGACGTTGTTGGTGATAAGCACCCGGTCGTGGCGCCGGAGCTCCCGCCCGATCCAGGCCAGGTCCTCCGGGGTTGCCAGCGCCCCGAGCCCGCCGCTCATGTAAATCACACGCTCAAGCCCCCGGCGGCGCACGATGGCCGCCAGCCGTCGGCCGAAGTGAAACCCCCCACCCTGCCCGTCGAGGTCGACCTCCGCCCCCAGGGCCGCCGCCCGGGAAGCCAGGTCCGCGCTATCCGTCGCCACGATGACCTGATCGATCGCGGACGACTTGCGGGCACGCTCGATGGTGTCCAGCACGATTGCCTGCCGCAGGCTGGCGAGCACACGTTCGACCCAGCTGCCCGCCGAACCGCCCTCGAAGATGACCAGCGTGATCATTGGGATGCCCGTGGAGGTCGTGGGCGGGGCTCCTCAGGCCCTTGCCTTACCCGTCGGGTTCGATGAGACCGTAGTTGCCGTCCCGGCGACGGTAGAGAACGTTTACCTCGTCGGTCGCAGCGTTGGTGAAGACGAAGAAGTCGTGCCCGAGCATCTCCATCTGCAGGACGGCCTCGTCCGTGGACATGGGTTTGAGCGCGAAGCGCTTGACCCGGACGAGCCGGGGAGAGCCCTCCTCGCCCGCCCCTGCAGCCACCTCCGCTTTCTTGCCCGGAGCCTGTTCGCCCTCACCACCTCCCGCAGACCGCACGGTGGCCGGCGTTTTCGCCGGCTCGAGGCGGGACTTGAACCGGAGAAACTGCCGTTCCGCCTTGTCGACCGCATCGTCGATCGCGGCCTGAGCCTCCGGGGCCTTTCCCACGCCCCGGACGAAGACCCCTCCGAGCTGAAGCGTGACCTCAGCCGTGTACTGGCCCCGCAGAAGGCCCAGGGCGACCTCTGCCCGCACGGCGTCGTGGCTGTTGAAGTACCGGGCGAGCCGCGCGACCTTGCGGACGGCCACCTGGCGCAGCGCCGGCATGACCTCCACGTTCTTGCCCTTCACCACGACGGGCATGCCCGCCTCTTCCGAGCGAGTCGGCATGGGATGCTGCCCCCTCGCGTCCGCGCTATTGTCGGTGCCCGAATTCATCGTTCCCCGCGCAGGCCAATAAACCCTGCCCGTCCGGCGAGGCGCCGTTCACGCCGCTACGCGCAGCCGCCGCTCCACCCGGGCGACCAGGTAGGAGACGGCCTTGGTCATGACCAGGTACATGACGGTGACCGCCAGAAGGACCTCGAAGTAGCGGAAGGTGCGGCTTCCCAGGAGCTGCCCCCGGCGCATCAGGTCTTCCAGGGCGATGACCGAGACCAGGGACGAATCCTTGAGCATTGCGATGAACTCGTTGCCCAGCGGGGGGACGATCCGGCGGAACGCCTGGGGCAGCACGATGTAGCGCATCGTCTGAGCGTAGTTCATGCCTGTGGACTGGGCGGCCTCGATCTGGCCTTTCTCGATGGACTGGATGCCTGCGCGGACGATCTCGGCGATGTAGGCGGCGCTGTTGAGGCTCAAGGCGAGCAGCCCTGCCGTCATGCTGGAGAGCGGAAAGCCCAGGATCTGCGGCAGCCCGTAGAAGACGAAGAGGATCTGGGCCAGAAGCGGCGTCCCCCGGAAGAGGTCGATGTAGGCGGACGCCAGGCGTGAAAGGGGCATGTACCTCGACAGACGCATGAGCGCAAGCACCGTGCCAAGCACGATGCCTGCGCTCACCGAAAGGGCCGTCAAGACCAGCGTAACACGCACTCCGACCAGCAGGTACGGAAAGCTGCTCCAGACGATATCCCAGCGAAAGCTCATGGTGTCGTCAGCATCACGTCCGCGGTGTCACGCCGAAGCGGGCCGGCCCCTACGGTCCGATCCACTTCTGATAAAGCTTGTCGTAGGTGCCGTCCGCTTTGATCTGCGCCAGCGCCTTGTTGATGGCGGCCAGCAGCTCCGGCCTCCCCTTGCGAACGGCAATCCCGTACTCCTCCACGGTGAACGGCTTGCCGGCGACCTTCACCTCGTCAGGGTGTTCCTTCTGGAACTCGTAGGCCACCGGCAGGTCGATCACGGCGGCGTCCGCCGACCGCTGCATGACCGCCTGGATGGCCAGCGGCGTGGTGTCGTATTTGTCGATGCGCCGGATGCCGGCGATCTTCTCCGCCTCGAACTGGCCGGTGGTGTTGATCTGGACGGCCACGATCATGCCCTTGAGGTCCGCAGGCCCCTTGATGCGGTTGTCGTCCTTGCGCACCACGATGACCTGGCCGGCGTTGAAGTAGGGGTCGGAAAAGTCCACCACGGCCGCCCGCTCGGGCAGGATGGTCATGGCCGAGATGATGACGTCGTAGTTGCCGTTGACGAGTCCAGGGATGAGGCCGTCCCAGGCGATGTTCTGAATGGCAACCTGGGCTCCCAGCCGGCGTCCGACCTCCCGGATCAGGTCCATGTCAAACCCCTTGAACTCGTCACCCTCCACGAACTCAAAGGGCGGGTACGTGGCGTCCGTGCCCACCCGCAGAACCGACGGAACCCCCGGCTGCCCCGCCCACGCCGGGGCCACGGCCAGGGCGACGAGCAGCGCCGCCGCGCCGAACAGCGAGAGCCTCCCTCTCAGCGTCCTCATGATGCCGTCACGCCCTTTCTCAAGAGGCCGGCGCCAGCCTGGAAGGACCCCTCCTGCCGCTGG
>JBFMCJ010000279.1 GCA_040754675.1 Bacillota bacterium | reverse complement strand
ACAGCCGCCAGTACAGCCCCCGGCGCGCCAGCAGTTCGCGGTGCGTGCCCACCTCCCGTACCTCACCCCGGTGCAGCACCACGATACGGTCGGCGTGCACCACCGTGGCCAGGCGGTGCGCCACGACGACGACGGTGCGCGCTTGGGCCATGGCCCGGATGGCCTCCTGGATGCGCGCCTCGGTCTCGCTGTCCACGCTGGCGGTGGCCTCGTCCAGCACCAGTACCGGCGGATCCAGCGCCGCGGCCCTGGCCAGGGCGATGAGCTGGCGCTGGCCCGCCGAAAGCCCCGCCCCGCGCTCGCTGACGATATAGTCGTACCCGTCGGGCAGGGCCTCGATCAGTTCGTGCGCGCCGACCCGCCGGGCCGCCTCCACCACCTGGTCCATCGTGACGCCGTCCACCCCGAAGCCGATGTTGTAGGCCACGCTGCCCGAAAACAGCACCGGATCCTGCAGCACGACGGCGACCTGGCGGCGCAGCCACCCCGTCGGGAGCTCCCGGACGTCCAGCCCATCGAGCAGCACGGCCCCCCGCCTGGCGTCATACAGGCGGCTCAGGAGGGAGATGATGGAACTCTTCCCCGCGCCGGTGGCCCCCACGAGCCCGACGGTCTCCCCGGGTCTCGCCTCGAGCGACACGTCCTTGAGCACCCAGTCCTCCCCGTGGTAGGCAAACCAGACGCCCCGCAGCTCCACGTGCCCCCGGGCCCTTGCCGGCACCGGCGCGGGGCTGGCCGGCTCCGGGATCTCGGTGCGGTCGTCCAGTATCTGGAAGATCCGCTCGGATGACGCCATGGCCGCCTGCAGCACGTTGTACTTTTCGGCGAGGTCCCCGATGGGCTGGAACATCTGGCGGATATACGTGAGAAAAGCGTACAGCACCCCGTACTCCAGCCTCCCGCGGGCCACCTGTACCCCGCCGTACCAGAGGATCAGCGCGAGCGCGGCATTTCCCAGGAAATCCACCACGGGCCGGAAGACTGCAAAGACCGAAAGCTCGCCCATCGTGGCCGCAAAATACTCCGAGTTCTCCCGATCGAAGCGCGCAAGCTGGCGCCGCTCCTGGGCGAACGCCCTGACCAGCCACATGCCGCTCAGGTTCTCGGCCAGGAACGCGTTGACGGAAGCCAGCCGCACCCGCACCCGCCGGAAGGCATCCCTTGCCTTCGTCCGGAAGACCCAGGTGGCGGCTCCCACCGCCGGCAGCGTCGCCAGGCTCACCCCGGTCAGCCGCGGGTCAAGCCGCCCCATCGCCACCACCACGCCCACCAGCACGAAGAGGTCACGGAACAGGCTGACCACGACGGATGTGTACATCTCGCTGAGCGCCTCGGTGTCGTTGGTCAGCCGGGTGACGAGCCGGCCCGCCGGGTGGCGGTCGAAAAACGCGAGGGCGCGGCTCTCGACGTGGCGGAAGAGCTGGCTGCGAAGCCGCATCACGATGAGCTGCCCGGTGCGCTGCAGGACGAAGGTCATCAGGTAGGCCATGGCCTGCGAGGCCAGCACGAGGCCCGCCAGGAGCGCCGCCAGGGCGAACAGGGCCCGCAGATGCTCCCCGGCCGCCGCGGGGTCGGCCTGCGCCCCGGACCGGGAGAACGCCACCAGGTGGTCGTCAATGGCCACCTTGAACACGTAAGGCCGTGCCAGGTCGGCCGCCGTGATGGCCAGCGACAGGACCACGCCCAGGGCCATGGGGAACCAGAAAGGGCGCGCGTAGCTCATCAGGCGGCGTATGAGCCGCCGATCGATGCTCCTCGCGAGCGCCTGCTCTTCGTGAATGTCGACGGCGACCGGCATGTGCTTCCAGGCGACCCCTTCTCACGCCCTACGAGAGCGCAAGCTCGGCTTCCAGCCGCTGTCGCTCGTAGATCCTGGCGTATAGCCCGCCGCCTGCCAGAAGCTCCGGGTGCGTGCCCCGCTCCACGATGGCGCCCTCGTCGAGCACCACGATCTGATCGGCGTCGCACACGGCCGACAGGCGGTGGGTGATGATGATGGCGGTGCGACCCCGGAGCATCCTGCGCAGGTCCTCGAGAATCTGCTGCTCGGTCTCGGCGTCCACCGCGCTCAGCGCGTCGTCGATGATGAGGATCCGGGGGTCTTTGACGAGGGCCCGAGCGATGGCCGTCCGCTGCTTCTGGCCGCCCGAAAGGGCGATGCCCCGCTCCCCGACCAGCGACGCGTACCCATCGGGAAAGGCGGCGACGTCGTCGTGGATGTGGGCGAGGCGCGCGGCGCGTTGCACCCTCTCGTCAAGTGCTCGGCCGTCCGCCTCCATGCCGAATGCGATGTTGTCCGCGATGCTCAGGGAAAACAGGAAGTTGTCCTGCGGAACGTAGCCGATCTGGCGGCGCAGCTCATCGAGACGTATGGTCCGGATGTCGATACCATCATAGAAGATGGTGCCCTCCGGCGGGTCGTAGAGCCGCAACAGCAGCATCGCCAGCGTGCTTTTCCCCGAGCCCGTGCGCCCCACGATCCCCACGACCTGACCCGGCTCCACCGTCAAACTGACCTCCGCCAGCGCCGGGCGGGTCGCCCCCGGATAGGTGAACGTCAGCTTCCGCACCTCGATGCGTCCCGTGAGCCTGCCGGGCGAGACCGCTCCGGGCAGTTCCTGCACGTCCGGCTCCTCCGCAAGCAGCGCCGCAAGGCGATCCAGCGACGCTCGGCCCCGCTGGAGCATGTTGATGAGCCAGCTGATGGAGGTGAGCGGCCATACCAGCATTCCGAGGTACCCTGCGAACGCAACGAAGTTCCCCAGGCTGATCTGGCCCTCCAGCACCAGCCACCCGCCGAACAGCAGCACGATCACGTACGACATCCCCACCGCCGCCTCGGTCATCGGCGCCATGACGGCCCAGACCCTTGCCAGGCGGACGTTCTTGCTCATCTGCTCGGCGGCGACTTTGTCGAACCGTGCCTGCTCCTGGGCCTCTCTGGCCAGGCTCTTGACCACGCGGATGCCGCTGATGTTCTCCTCCACGAACTCCGTCAGCCGGCTGAACCCTTCCTGCACCTCCCGGAACCGCCGGTGCACCTCCCGGCCGGCTCGGGTCAGCCCGTACGCCTGCAGGGCCAGCGGCCCCGCCGCGGCGGCGGCCAGCCGCGCGTCGGCCGTCGCCACCATCATGGCCGTCACCGCCGCCGTCATGAACACCGCGTCCACCGTCAGCACCACGCCCTGGCCGGCCGCCATGCGAACCGCCTGGACGTCGTTGGTGAGGTGAGCCATGAGGTCGCCGACGCGCCGGCGCGCGTAGTAGCCGGAAGACATGCGCTGCAGGTGGATGAACAGCCGCCGCCGCAGCTCCGCCTCGAGCTTGCGGGAAGCCCCCAGCAGGAAGTGCCGCCACCCCCACCGCCCAAGGCTGATGAAAAGGGCAAGCGCCAGGAGCTTTAAAGCGGCACCGGCCGCATACGCGGCGGTCAGGCGGCCTCCGGCGTAGGCGTCGGCCACGCCGCCCAAAAGCCGCGGGATGAAAAGCTGCAGTACGTCAATGAAGATCAGAACCGCCGCGCCGGCCGCGTAGCGCCCGGCGTGGCGCCGCATGAACGCCGCGAGGAGTTGCCGTCCTTGCAACCCTGTCTCCCCTCAGGCGCGCCCTTCACAGCGGAAGGCGTTCCCGCGAAAGTTCGCCGAACAGAAGGCCGTCTCCTGTGAAGGGGTGCTGTTCCGTCCCCACCCGTTCGCCCTCCACCAGCAGGACGACGCGGCGCACCGGCGGCACACCGGTTGCGGTATAGACCACCTGTCGGATCAGGCCGGCGAGGCGCATCGTGCCCGCGGTCTGCTCGAACTCCCGGGAGAAGTCGAGATAGGCCGTGTCGCCTTCGATGCGCGCGCCAAGGAGCCTGGTGCCCTCCGGCACCTGCGTGTACAGGCGTTGCCCGGACGGGCCTTCCAGCAGGGCGGTGATGGCGAGCTTCAGCTGCTCCTCGGGGGTGCTCGGCGCGGGGATGGGGCGTTCGACGCGGACAAGCTCAATCTCGCCGCGGGGAGTACTTCGGGTGAAGTACACCTCCGCCACGGATGACTGGCGTCCCGTCTGAGGGGTCACGGTCAGGCGCTCGCGGAGTTCAGCCACCTCACGGCTCAGTTCCTCGATGCGGCGCGATTGGCGGTCGAGTTCCCGCCGGGTGGAGGCGTAGCCCGCGGCCAGCATGCCGGCCGCTGCGGCCACCGAAAGCACCCCCGCCAGCATTCGCCACCGGATTCCGGGCCGGGCTTGGGTGCGGCCCGCTGTTTTCCCCTGCGAATTCACGCCCTTGATGCTCCCCTCCCGCTGCCCGAGCCCATTTTAACCGCGCGCTTGAGGGGATGACGCCGCCGGATATTCCCGGTATAATCGGTGCAGTTTGGTAGCCGGTTTCAGTTCCCGGGGGCTGGGGGAGGGGTGTATGCCGGCGCGCCTGGCAACGGAGGCCGGTCTCGTCTCGCGCCGTCGGCGTCGCATCTCGGACCGCAGGTTCGCCGTGCTCGTTGCGGCAGGTAGCCTGAGCCTGTACGGCGGCCTGGTCGTGGCGCGGCCAGAGCTGGGGGCCATCCACGCCGTACCGGGCGCTATGCCCATAGCCATCGGGTTCACCTTCGGACCCGCCTGGGGCGGGACGGCCGGCCTGCTGGCCTCTCTTGCGGTCGGTGCAGCGCTGTGCCTCCGGTACGGGTCGGCGTGGGCCCCATGGCTCGTGCCGGACTGGGTCGTCGGGTTCGTGCTCCTCGTCGGGGCGGGCCTGCTCAGCGGGGCGGTGGCGAGGGTCCGGTTCCACCGGACCGTGGAGCTGCTCCACCTCGTACGGGAGCTGCGCCGCGCCCGGGCCGTCCTGGCGGCCCTTTACGAGAGCGGCAAGATCATCACTTCCGAACTCGAGATGGACAAGCTGATCGACCGCCTGCTGCGGCTGGTGCGGGACATGTTCGGCTACCCCAACCCGGCTATCCTCCTGGTGGACGAGGAAGCGGGCGGCCTGAGGCTGGCGGGCGCCTACGGCTATGACGCCCCGGACAACCTCCGCATCCCCCTGGAGAGGGGGGTCACGGGATACGTGGCGCGAACGGGGCTCGCCGTGCGGGTCGACGATGTGACCCGGGACAGCCGCTACATTCCGGGCGTGCGGGGCGCCAGGAGCGAAATCGCCGTCCCCATCCACATCAAAGAACGGGTGCTCGGGGTGCTCAACGTGGAGAGCACCAAGGTGTCCGCGTTCACCGACGAGGACGTACGGGTGCTGCAGATGGTGGCCGACCAGGCCGCGGTCGCCCTGCAGAACGCGCACCTGCTCGGGCTGACGGCGCACATGGCGGTCACCGACGGCCTCACCGAGCTCTACAACCGCCGCTACTTCATCCAGCAGATCGAGCTCAAGGTGGAGCGGGCCCGCCGCACCGGCGCGCCCGTGTCGCTGGTGCTCATGGATATCGACGACTTCAAGCACTTCAACGACCAGTTCGGGCACCTGGT
>JBFMCJ010000278.1 GCA_040754675.1 Bacillota bacterium | reverse complement strand
GCCCGCTCCGCTTTGCTTTGCTGTCGCCAACTGCCGGTCAACAGATGCCGCAGTGGCTGAGCTGGGCCGGGGGTGCGGTGAGCGGTGGCTCACCGCTCAGACATTGACAGGAGCAGGGCGCGGGTGTATAGTTCGCTTTGCTAACTGTTAGGAAGACGAGATGAGCGCGCTGCAGCGGGGCCAGACCCGTACGGGGATCGAGGTTGCGCCCGAGGCCTGTGCTCGGGAAATCATGGAGACGGTGCCGCAGGTGCTGCGGTTCGTGCGCACCGAGATGCGGCGGCACGCGAGCCCGCAGCTGTCGGTGCCGCAGTTCCGGGTGCTGGCGTACCTCGGGCGCATGCCGGGGGCCTCCCTGTCGGACGTTGCCGGGCACCTCGGGGTCACCAGCCCAACGGCTTCGGCCATGGTCGACCGCCTGGTGCGCAGGGGGCTGGTTGAGCGCGCCCAGCACCCGGACGAGCGGCGCCGGGTGGTCCTGCGTCTTACGGAAGCCGGGTCGGCCCTGCTCGAGCGGGCACGGGCCCTCACCCGGGCGCGGGTGGCGCAGGTGCTGGCGACGCTCTCCGAGAGCGACCTGCGCCGCTTGGGCGAAGGCCTGGCCGCGCTGCGGAGAGCTTTTGAACTGCAGGGAGGGGTACGTGACGGCGGATGAGCGGGACGTTCGATCTGAGCACGCACCGGGAGGCGCCCGAAGGCGGGCCGGCGGACAGCACAGGACGTGCGGTTGCGGAGGCTGCGCCGCTGGCCGTCGAGACGTTCAGGCTCACACGGCGTTTCGGATCCCTGGTGGCGGTGGACAACCTGACGCTGTCCATTCGGGCCGGTTCCATCTTCGGCCTCCTCGGCCCGAACGGCGCCGGCAAGAGCACCACCATCAAGATGCTGACGACCCTGCTGCCGCCAAGCGCGGGCGGCGCCCGGGTGGCGGGGTTTGACGTGGTGCGCCGGCCGCAGGAGGTCCGGCGGCGCATCGGGTATGTTCCCCAGCTGTTGTCGGCGGATGGGGGCCTCACCGGCTACGAAAACCTGCTGGTGTTCGCCAGGCTCTACGGTGTGCCGCGGGCGGAACGCGAGCAGCGCATCCGGCAGGCGCTGGAGCTCATGGGGCTCACCGACGCGGCCCACACGCTGGTGCGCCAGTATTCGGGCGGGATGATCCGGCGGCTCGAGATCGCGCAGGCCGTGCTGCACCGGCCCGCGGTGCTCTTCATGGACGAGCCCACGGTGGGGCTCGACCCGGTGGCCAGGCGGGCGGTTTGGGAACACGTGCGGGAACTGCGCCGCCGCTTTGGCGCCACCATCCTGATCACCACGCACTATATGGAGGAGGCCGACGAACTCTGCGATGAGGTAGCCATCATGCACCTGGGGCGGGTGGCCGCGGTAGGGGCACCCGGCGATCTCAAGGTGGCGGTGGGCCCCGAGGCAAGCCTCGATGACGTCTTCGTCCACTACACCGGCCGCTCCATCGAGACGGGGGGGACGTTCCGCGATGCCCTTCGGACGCGACGAACGGTGCGACGGCTGGGCTGAAACCGGCGGCGGCGCCGCGGTGGCCTCGGGAGCCGGTAGCGAGGTCGTGGTGGGAGGCGGCGTGCTGCCCTCCGGTAACCCTGTCGTGCGGGCGGTGCGAGCGGTCGTCGAGTTCGTGAGGCAGGTGCTGGCCGTCGCGGAGGCCGAGATGCGGAAGCTGCGCCACGACCCGGTGGAGCTGCTGACCCGGGCGGTGCAGCCGACCCTGTGGCTCGTGGTGTTCGGTCAGGTGATGAGCCGGGTGCGCGCCATCCCGACGGGCCGGATGAGCTACCTCGACTTCATGGCGCCGGGCATCCTGGCACAGAGCGTGCTGTTCATCGCCATCTTCTACGGCATCTCGCTGATCTGGGAGCGGGACCTCGGGGTGCTGCACAAGTACCTGGTCAGCCCGGCCTACCGGGGCGCGCTGGTCTCCGGCAAGGCGGTGTCGGCAGGGATTCGCGCGCTCACGCAAGCGATCATCGTGTATCTTCTGGCGTGGGTGATGGGGGTGCGCCTGCAGCTCACGCTGGGGGCCATCGGTGGCGTGCTGCTGTCCATCTTGCTCGGTGCGGCCATCTTCTCGACGTTTTCATTGGTGGTCGCCTGCCTGGTGAAGACCCGGGAGCGGTTCATGGGGATCGGCCAGGTGCTGACGATGCCCCTTTTCTTTGCGAGCAACGCCATCTACCCGCTTTCCATCATGCCGGAGTGGCTGAAGCTCATCTCTCACGTCAATCCGCTCACTTACCAGGTTGACGCGCTGCGGGCGCTGATGATCCAGGGCGGGCACGCTGCCGTCGGGCTCGGGGTCGACTTCGCCGTGCAGGCTGCGGTGCTGCTGGTGCTGATCTGGATCGCCGCACGGCTCTATCCGGACGCCATCAACTGAGCTCCAGCGGACATGCGCAGACGACGAGCAGGTCGGCTGCCGAGGCCGCTGCTTTAGAGTGGCCCTCTCTTCTGTTCCCGGGCTCCCGAGACACGTACGGGAAGCAGGTCACAATCACCTGAGGCAGGGGCAAGGGGCCGGGCCCGCAACGCCCAGCCCCTCGTCACCGTGCCATGCGGTTGTGCGCTTTGCAATGTTACCGCCGTGCGGCGCGGCCTGCGGACCGAGCCTCCTCGATGCGGCGCATCGCCAGCTCGTCGGCGGCGCGGTGGGTGGGGATGTTGCGGCGGCGGGAGAGCTCGATGACCTCGAGCACCCGGTCGTAGATGCGTTCGACTTTGGCCCGGGCGCGCGCGGCGCTGTAGCCTTCGGGGGTGAGTTCCTCGGCGACGTTGATGACGCCGCCGCCGTTGATGACGTAGTCGGGCGCGTAGAGCACGCCGCGGGCGTGCAGGGCGTCGCCGTGGCGCACTTCCCCGAGTTGGTTGTTGGCCGCACCGGCGATGATGGGCGCCTTGATGCGGGGAATGGTCTCGTCGTTGAGGACGCCGCCGAGCGCGCACGGCGAGAAGATGTCGCACTCGACGTCGAAGATGCGCTCGGGCTCGACGGCCTTCACGCCGAGTTCGTCGACGGCGCGCTTCACCTTTTCGGGGCGGATATCCGTAACCGTCACGTCCGCACCGGCCTGAACCAGGTGGCGGGCCAGGTTGAACCCGACGCTGCCGACGCCCTGGATGGCGACCCGGCGCCCCTCGACCTGCGGTGAGCCCCAGACCGCCTGGGCGCAGGCCTGTATTCCCCGGAAAACCCCGAGGGCGGTGAAGGGGGAGGGATCGCCGCTGGTCTCAGGAAGGCCGGCTACGTAAGCGGTTGCAGAACGAACCGACCGCATGTCGTCCGAGTTGGTGCCGACGTCTTCGGCAGTGATGTAACGGCCCTCGAGGCGGTTAACGGCATCGCCGATGGCCTGGAGCAGCGCCGGCGTCTTGTCGGTTCGAGGGTCGGCGATGACGACGGCCTTGCCGCCGCCGAGGGTCAGGCCGTGGATGGAGTTCTTGTATGTCATCGCTTTCGACAGACGCAACACGTCGACCAGGGCTTCCTGTTCGGAGCGGTAGGGCCAGATCCGGCAGCCACCCAGGGCGGGGCCGAGGGTCGTGTCGTGCACGCCGATGATCATCTTCAGCCCCCGACCGGGATCGTGGACGAAGACCACCTGTTCGTGGGGGCCCAGGCGGGCAACGGTCTCGAAGACCTCCATGCCGGCCATCACACCTTTCCGTCGTGTGGGCGCGCGGCCAACGACGGGCCAGAGGATGAGCCCGTGCCAGCCGTCGCCGGGCGTCTGCACACACGTCACAACTATCTGTCATGTACGGTGTATGCGCCCGCCGCCCAGGAAACCCATTCGAGAGCGCGGGCGCAGATCCTGGGGGACTCGGGTGCGGTGGGGGCGTGAGCGGCGAGCGTGGTTGGAGCGGCCGGGGTAGAGCGGTTTGGGGCCTCAACAGACCTGTAACCCGCCCTTTACGTTCCCGTAACCGATTCGTCGCACAATGTGAACGGAGTCACAGCTTGAGCTGCCGGACAGGGGATGGGACCGGCGATGAGTTCGCCCGGACTGCGCGACGGGCTGTGGCGTCTGGCGCTTCTGGCGGGGCTTTACTTGCTCATCGTGCTGCTCCGCAGCCTCGGCTTGGTGACCGGCCGGTAAGCCGCCAGGGAGGAGCTGGGGCGAGAGCGGTGGTCGCCGAGGGGCCGCCGGCCTTCCTGTGATTCTCCCTCCTTTACCGATTCTTAACACCCACCCCTCTTTACAGTTCACAGGCCCAGGGTTATATAAGGCAGGCAGGCGGGACGACAACTGGACGGGCGGGACGGAACACGTCCCGTCGGCCACCACCGTCCAGGGGTAAGAGACCCCGCCTGCACCGAAGGAGAGGGATGAGCGCATGACCTGCAAGGACTGCGGGACTCAGAACTATGCGGGGAGCCTGTACTGCAAGAAGTGTGGGGCTGACCTCAACCGGAAGGCCACGGAGACGCCTGTGACCCGCAAGGGCGTGCTCCAGATCCTTCTGAGCGCCCTGCGCTGAGCCCGGGTGCGCTTCGAGCTGTGAAGCGTGACTCCAGCCCGGGGCACACCCGGGTCGGCCCCGACCCGGCCGGTGGCGGCCAACCGGCCGGCGTGAGTGGCGCCTGCCCGCAAGCCTGCCTTGACACGCGGCCCGGCGACCGGTAGAGTAGAAGCCGCTGGGCCGGCAGTGCCGGCAGGCGTGGGCGCGTGGGCAGGTAGCTCAGTTGGTTAGAGCGCTACGCTCACATCGTAGAGGTCAGGGGTTCGAATCCCTTCCTGCCCACCATCGAATAAGCCCGTCACGACGAGGTTCGTGAGCGGGTGTTTTTGTTACCTGTCGGCTGCCAGGCGTCCGTTTTACTGCCTATCTCGCCACGCTGGCCAGGAACTCCTCAACGGCAGCGGCGGCCTTCTGGTCTTGGCCCGGGAGCAGGTGGCCGTAAAGGTCCAGGTGATTCGGACGTTCTCATGGCCAGGCGGCGGGAGATGGTCATGATGTCCACGCCCTGGGCAATGAGCATGGCAGCATGGGTGTGCCGGATGGTGTGCAGGGTGACGCCCTCCAGGAGTTTTGACGCGGCAGCCTCCGCTTCGGCGCGGGGCATGTCGCCCTTTGCGTAGGTCTCGGCCGCCTTCTGCCGGACTTTCCGAATGACCCCGGGCCAGGTCCCTGTCGTCCACATCTAAGTGCCGCAGGGGGCCGCCGAGCGTGTCGGTAAAGACGAGCCCAGTGTCACGCCAGGATGAACCCGCTTTTTGGCGCTCCTCCGCCCGTCTGAAGTGCCGAACGAACCGGCCCGCGAGGCGGTGAAGGCCCTGATCCGGACGCTGTCGGCCGATTCCCCGGAGGTGCGTCGGCAGCGGGTCAGACTCTGCCAGCGCTCCGCCCGCGTAGAAGAGCAGGAGCCCATGGCTCTGGTGGGGCGGTACCTCTCCTCATCAACGAGACGCTGCGAATGAAGCCACAAGGCCCAC
>JBFMCJ010000277.1 GCA_040754675.1 Bacillota bacterium | reverse complement strand
GGCTACGCGGACCGCGCCTATCCCGGGCTCATCCGCGGAATCCTCTACGCCGCCGGCGACTACAACCAGGATCTGTTTGCCCGCGCCATCCTGGCCGAGGTTGGGTCCACGTACAACCGCCTGCAGGAGGCGGAGAACGGGGCGCGGCTGTTCGCCAACGTGCTGGCGTCCATGCTGGCGGACATACGCATCAGCCCGGACATGCCCGACCCCAATGCCAGGGGTGCGCAGCGCTTCGCCTCCCGCCGGGGCTGGCAGGGGGTAGGGATCTTGCTGGCGCTGGTCGTCTCGGGGTTTGCCATCTACCTGATCGTGAACGAAGAAGGCTACCAGCGGGTGGTGGCGCTCTTCGACACCCTGGGTGATAGCTGGAACCGGCTCCGCCGGCAGCTTCGGCGCCGCGCCTGAGTCAAGCGTGCTTGCCGAGTCTGCTTGCGGCCGCTACAATGAGCCTGGCTTGTGGGGGGCCAGCTCATTGCCGGAAGCATTTGACGAGATCTCGCTACGGATGTTGGAGTTTCCCGAAATAGTGGAGGCGGTTTGCAGGCGGACCACCACCGCCATGGGACGCGAGGCGGCAGCGGCGCTGTTACCGTCGGCTGACCCGGAGACGGTGCGCGCCCGGCTGGCTGAGACCTCCCAGATGAAGGCGCTGTTGACTCTGGGCGGCCAGCATGCGGCCGTGCCCCTCGGCGTGCCGGACGTGAGGGAGCCGCTGCAGCGGTGCGCGGCCGGCGGCATCTTGAGCGCCCAGGAACTGGCAGAGGTTGCTGATGCGGTGGAGGGCGTCGCCCGGCTGCGGGCGTATCTCGCTTCGGAAGCGGTTGCTGACGGGCCTGCGCCCGTTCTCGGGCGCTGGCTCGGCCATCTCGTCGACGCCACACCGGTCGCCCAGGCCATCCGGCGTGCCGTCAGCGCAGATGGCCAGGTGCTGGACTCGGCATCCGCGGAGCTGGCCTCCATCCGCCTGCGCCTGCGGCGCTCGGGGGAGCGCGCCTACGAGGCCCTTGAGCGTCTGGTGCGTTCGGCGCACGTCCGCAAGGCGCTGCAGGAGCCGATCATCACGCGGCGGGCGGGGCGGTACGTGGTTCCGGTTCGGCAGGAGTACAGGGAATTGGTGCCCGGCATCGTCCACGGCACGTCGGCCAGCGGCGCCACGCTCTTCGTCGAACCGATGAGCGTCGTCGAGGCCAACAATGCGGTTCGCACCGAGCAGGCCCGGGAGCAAGAAGAGGTCGAACGCATCCTGCGCGAGCTCTCCACGCGGGTTGCCGGGGTCGCTGCGAAGCTTCTCGATGCCCTCGAGGCTGTCGGCGAGATCGACGCCATTGCGGCCCGCGCCCGCCTCAGCCTGGACATGCAGGGTGTCGAGCCTGCGATCAACACCGAGGGGCGGGTCGTGCTGCACGAGGCCCGCCACCCCCTGCTCAAGGGGGAAGTGGTGCCCATCGGCGTGGAGGTTGGCCGGTCCTTCTCGGTGCTGGTGATCACGGGGCCCAACACGGGAGGCAAGACGGTCGCGCTGAAGACGGTGGGGCTGCTCACCCTCATGGCGCAGGCCGGACTGCACGTCCCGGCGGGCGCCGGCAGCGAGGTCGCCGTCTTCCAGCGCATCCGCGCCGACATCGGCGACCAGCAGAGCGTGACCGACAACCTCAGCACCTTCTCGTCGCACCTGCGGCGCATCGTCCCGATTCTTGCGGAAGCCGATCCGGACATGCTGGTGCTGCTCGACGAACTCGGCGCCGGCACCGACCCCGAGGAAGGGGCGGCGCTGGGATGCGCCATCCTCGAACGGCTGCGGGCGGCGGGTGCCCGGGTCATCGTCACGACCCACCTGGGCGACATCAAGCTGATGGCGCACATGACGCCGGGGATGGCCAACGCCAGCGTGAGCTTCGACCTGGAGACGCTCGCGCCCACCTACCGGCTGCAGATCGGGGCACCCGGGCAGAGCCAGGCGCTGGCCATCGCTGCCCGGCTGGGGCTGCCGCCGGAGGTCGTGGGTGACGCCCGGCGGCGGCTGGGCCCAGAGCGAATCCGGGCCGACGCCCTCATCGAACAGCTCCAGGCCGCTCTCGACGCTGCCCGTCAGCGCCAGGCGGAGGCAAGCGCCGCGCGAAGCGAAGCGGTTGCCGCGCTGAAGCGGGCTCGGGAGGAGCTGGAGAAGATACGCGCACGCCGCCGCGAGATGCTGGATGAGGCGCTCGCCAGGGCCGAGGAACTGGCACGGCAGGCCCGGCGGGAGTTCGAAGCGCTGATCCGGCAAGGGCGAGAGGCGGCGAAGGTGCAGCAGCTGGACGAGGTGCGCCGCCTTCGCCAGGAACTGGCCGAGGCTCGCCGCAGGCTCGAGGCACGGGCGGTTGCCCTTTCCGAACGCCTCAACGAGGTCGAGGATCGGGTGAGCGTGGAGCTGGCGCCGGGCCAGATTCTCGAGCCTCTCCAGGACCTCTACCGGGTGGAGGCGGGCCAGCGGGTGTGCGTGTTGCCTCTGCGGTCCACGGGCTTGGTGGTGGAGGCGGCCGACGAGCAGGGGTACGTGGTGGTGCAGGTGGGTTCCGCGCGGACCCGGGTGCGGGCTGACCAGCTGGCCTGGATCCCCCAGCAGGAGAGCCGGGGGCAGGTTCCGACGGGTGGCGCCGCATCATCGCTCACCCTGGGGGCCGTGAAGGCGGCATCGTTGCCCGGCGAGATCGACCTGCGCGGCCTCACGGCGGACGAGGCCACCGGCCGGCTCGACAAGTACCTGGACGACTGCACGCTGGCCGGCGTGGAACGGGTTCGGGTCATCCACGGCCGCGGTACAGGGGCCTTGGGGGCGGCGGGGCGCAGCTATCTGCGGTAAAACGGGGGGGTGCGGCGCTTCGCCGCCGCGGGGCCCGCCGAAGGCGGCGACGGCGTCACGGTCGTGGAACTGGCCTGACCGCGTGCCTCAGGGTTGCGATGGCGCCGGCGGCCCACTTTCTGACCTGTCGAACAGGTTGTCGAAGGGGCGCCGAAGCCAGTCCGGGAGCTGGAGCCACGACTGCCGGCAATTGGGCGAAGTTTCGGTCGGCTGCGTCCCCTGGGCGAAGATCTCGAGACGTACCTGGGAGTCCGGAAGCCCGCATCCAGGCGGCGCCAGAAGCCCCGTCCTCGTGTCGATGCGGATCCCCTCGACGATGCCGGCCGGCTTGGGGAAGTCCCGGGGCGGCAAATTGGCGACCGCCTTGCTCATGTACTGTCGCCACAGTTCGGCGGCCTTGCTGCTTCCGATGGGCTTCCCGCCGGGCGGTCTCATCGCTTCTTTCTGCTTGTCGTTACCGATCCAGACCGTCGTCACCAGGTCCGGGGTGAACCCGACGAACCAGGCGTTGGTGAAGTCTTCCGTGGTGCCGGTCTTACCGGCCACGGGGCGTCCATCCGGCAGCCGTGCCGGCTTGCCCGTGCCGTTTGCGACCACGCCCCACATCATATCCGTAACCAGGTAGGTGCTGATTTCGGGCAGCACGACGCGCTGGCGGGGCCGCACCTGTTCCAGCACCAGGCCGTTTGCGTCCTCGACCCGCAGGATGGCTCGAGGCTTCGAGTAGATCCCGCCGCTCGCGAAGACCGCGTACGCGGCGGCCATCTCCAGCGGGGTGACGCCTTTGGTGAGTCCGCCGAGCGCCAGCGACAGGTTCATGTCGTTGGGCTCGCCGGGACCGCGAACCAGCGTGGTGATCCCCATCTTTTCCATGTACTCCATGACGACCTCAGGGCGCACCCGCTGCAGCAGGCGGATCGCCACCATGTTAATGGACTGCTCCAGTGCGGTCCGCAGGGTGACGGGGCCGCGGTAGATCTCGTCGTAGTTCTCCGGGGTCCAGGGTTCGCCGTTGGGGAGCACGAAGCTCTGCGGTTCGTCTATGATGACGGTGGCGGGGGTGGCCAGGCCCCGGTCAATCGCCGCAACCCAGATGAAGGGTTTCACGGCCGAGCCGGGCTGCCGGGTTGCCAGCACCGCCCGATTGTACTTGTTGTTGTCGCCGCGCCCGCCGACCATTGCCAGGATGTCCCCGGTCTTGGGGTCCAGGGTGACGATCGCGATCTGGGGCTGGGGGAGGCCGCGCTCGTCCCGGTACAGGATCCGCAGGCTGTCGGTGTCCTGGGCGATCTCCTCGGCGGCCCGCTGCAAATTCAGGTCAAGGGTGGTGTAGACCTTCAGGCCGCCGGCGTAAACCATCTCTTTGCCCTCTTTGCCGTAGCGGTCCAGCAGATCCTGAAGGACGTAGTCGACGAAGTACGACGCCGTAGCCTCGGGTGCACTCCTGCGCGGGATCACCCCCAGGGGCTGCGCCTTCGCCTCGCGGGCCGCCCGGGGCGAGATGTACCCGACCTCCACCATGCGATCCAGAACGAAGTTGCGGCGGGCCAGCGCCCGGTCCGGGTTGCGGTAGGGGTTGTAGTTGACCGGGCTGCGGGGTATGGCCGCGAGCAGGGCCGCTTCGGCCAGCGTCACGTCCCGGATGCTCTTGCCGAAGTAGGTCTGCGCGGCCGCCTCGACGCCGTAAGCACCCTCGTCGAAGTAAATCTGGTTGAGGTAGGCCTCCAGGATCTCCTCTTTTGTATAGCGGCGCTCCAGTTCGATGGCCAGGACCGCTTCCCGGATCTTGCGGCTGAGGGTGCGGTCGTTGGTGAGGAAGGCGGTCTTGGCCAGCTGCTGGGTGATGGTGCTGCCGCCCTGAACGATGCTCCCACTGCGCAGGTCTACCCATAGCGCCCGCAGGATGGCACGCAGGTCGACGCCCCGATGGCGCTCGAAGTCGGCGTCCTCCACCGCGATGATGGCCTGCTGCATCACCCGGGGGATCTCGTCGATGCTGACCGGGATCCGGTTTTCGATGAACAGGCTCCTGATGACCCGGCCCTTGCGGTCGTAGATGTAGGTGGTCTGCCTGGGAGCGAACCGGGGCTCGTCCAGATTGGGCGTGCTTCGAACCAGGGCCGCCACCGCGCCCGCCACGGCCCCCAGGGTGGAGGCCAGCACGATGGCCACCGTCAGCACGACGAACCGCCTTGTGGAGCGGGCGGCGGGTGCCGACAACCTCACCGACTCCTTCTGGCCAGAAGATGGCAGCCGGCCCATTATAGCACGCTCCCTGCCCCGTTCAGCACCGAGAGGCGCGTCCTGTCAGGCCTATCACACTACTCGGCGGGCAGTTCCAGCATGTGGCGGTATCCGCATCATATGCTGGCAATGCGCGATACGGGGCTGGGAGGCCGATCTTGGCCAGGGGTCTGCAGCGGGCGGGGCGGGGGCCTGCCCGCCCGTCGTGGGGGAGCTTTCGCACCGCGGTCGGGCTTGTGGTCCTGCTGCTGGCCGTCATGGCGGCCGCGGGCGGGTGGCTTTTGGAGGTGACCCTGGGCCCCAGCATCGACCGGTGGGCGGTACAGCAGATGACGCTGCTGGCCTCGCGGGTCGTTGCGGAGGCGGCGGCGGAGGTGAGCCATGCTCCTGGCACAA
>JBFMCJ010000276.1 GCA_040754675.1 Bacillota bacterium | reverse complement strand
GGGCTCGGTTCTCGGGGCGCCGCCCGTAATCGGCGCGGCGGGGGTCATGATCGTCATGACAGCTCTGGCTGGGTATGTGATGTTGCCCGCACCGGTCTGGGCCAGGCTTGCGGACGCGCTGCGTCCAAGTAAAGCCGAAGCAGCCCACGCCGGATGAGTGCAAGCTTTCAGCGACGGTGGGGGCTCGGGCTGCGGTTTAGCACTTCCGGGCCTTCTTCGCGCGCCTCGATGGGATCAAAGCCCGTCATGGCGCGCCGGCTGCTCGTCCCAAGCCAGGGGGCGCCGCTTGGGCTGGTCAGGATCTTCAACCGCCCACGGCGCGCGTTGCCTGACCACCTCCTTGAGTTCGAGCACAGGAACCGGGCTCTGCGGCCAGTCGGTCACCCATCAAACGATAAGGTCGCATTCGTTCGGATCGTGCCCGTGCTGCAGAAAGCCGCTGGCCGCCGCCTCGAACTCGATGCGAAGGGGCTTGCCGTCGGTGTTCAGCGCGACGCAGTCGGGGAACTGGTCCGAACTCTCCTCTACCTGCGCGATGCCTTCGATGTGCGGTAGCAGCATCCCAAACAGCATCACCACTTCCTGCCCGTACGGCGGCGCCCATCGCAGGCCGGGCCTTCTCGTCTGGGATACGTTCATGGCGCTCCCTCCAGGCGGATGAGCCGGGCGCGGCGGGCCACCTCCGCGAACCCGACGAGATTAGGCGACGCGACACGTCCTACTGGCCCCAAGCATGCGAATGGGTTTCTCCACATGATAGCGTTCCGGGCTCGGCCGTCGGGATGGGGACGTCGCCTTCCCGCGCGAGCTGTGCGAGCGCAGAAGTCGCTGCTCCAAGCGCCACGGGATCGGGCCACGGAGGCAACAAGGCCATCCGTGATAGAATCCCTCGCGGGAGATGAGGCGACCATGGCCTGGCAAGATCTGATCGAGGTCAACCCCGCTGTCTTGAAAGGCAAGCCGGTCATTCGGGGAACGCGGGTCCCCGTGCATCTGGTCGTGGGGAACCTGGCTGGAGGCGCTTCCATCGCGGATGTCACGGCGGCATATGCGATCACCGAAGAACAGGTAAGAGCGTACCTCACGCTTGCCGGTCACAGCCTCGATGCTGGAAGGGGATCCCACGATGGCGCCGGTCTTGCGGGCATGTGGCCCAGTTGCGCCATCTCGTGGGGGTGCGAGATGCAACGGTCCACAGGACGGGTATGACCCGTGGGCATTCCCGGGCGTAGGTACACCGGCCACACCCACCCCCCTGGTGTGCTGGAGTCAGGCACTTCGCGCCTGCTAAACTGGGGGCTGGCAAGACAAACAGGGGTCAGCGGGAGCGAGCCGTGAGCACACAGGCGGAATCACCCGAGGTACTGCGCCGGCGCCGACGAAATGAGAGGATTTTCGCAGCGTGGGAACAGACCGAGGGCGGAGGAAGAAGGTACTGGTATGACGTTTCCGGGCGTGCGGGCTGGCGAGCCCGGTACGTCAAGGAAGTGGACGCTCTTGAGCGAACGACATCCTTTCGCCAGGAGATCTACGATGCCGAGGGGCGGCTTCGTGAGGTGCACCAGAAACACCCGGTAGATACCGGACACATGCGGGTGGGGAACGGAGAGGTGTCGTAATGGTTGTGACCCGAGAGACTGTAGCCCAGAAACTGACCGCATACTTGCAGCAGCGGGTAACTCTCAAGGACCTGGTCGACTGGGCCGAGCGGGCTCTTATGGACGGCGAGTTTGCCGGGGAAGAGATAGAGACTGTCCGCGACATCGTGGCTCGCCTGGGACTGGCAGATGTCCTCGCCTTTGGTCTCACGTGGGAGGACTGCCTCACCTATCTGCGGAGGCTTGGCTACTCAGCCACAGCTGTTGTGGAGCCGCTTCCCTCGCAGTATTAAGCGGATTCCGCCTTTCCGAGCCGGCTCAGCCTGGTGCCACGACGAGGCTCGAGCCGAAGTGTGCGAGGGAGGCGCCCGGCGTGATACAGGTCGGTGCAGCGCCCCGGCCTCGCCCTGGCAGCAAAGGGGCGGCCGGAGCCCGGCCTGCCATCCACGGCTGGGCTCGTAAACGACATCGAGACCTGGCTTTCGGTCGGGGCTAAAAGCGTCTGGCGGTAAACCCGGATCGCCGCAAGCACCGCGGCTCCCCCGCGGAGAGGCTCATGTGCCTCGTTGGGATCGGGGCGAGCGGCCTGTCCGATGCCTCGGAGCGACATGACGAGTACCTGGCAAGAGCCCTGCGGCGGGAGACGGAGACACGGGAGTGACCGTTCTCGTTGACACCGGCGCCTGGCTTCCGGACCGGTCGGATGCGCATCACGCCGAGGCGCGGCGGTGGCACCAGAGCCGGGCCCCCCACGAAGACCTCGTGACGACGGCCCTCATCCTTGCAGAGACCTTCACCCTTCTCATGGCGCGCCTGGGCCCTCAGGCGGCTGGCGCTTGGTGGGACGCGTTTCGTGCGGCGAGCGTTCGTTACGTCGTCCCCACTCACTTCACCGTGGTTCGTCTGGGTTCCCGATACTCGCGGGCCATCGCGCGCGTTCCCTGAGGCTGCTCGTCGACGACGAGGCGGGCGGCGTCGGGTCGATACCAGAAGCTGCTCCGCCCGATGAGTCGCTCTCCCCCACCGAGCAGGAAGACCCTGTCGGTGGCGTTGGGCGCCACGCTGACGACGCGGCCGGGCGCGTCGGGCAGTTCCAGGTCGCCGAGCCATTCGTGAGCGATGCGCATGCGGCGTGGTGCCCCCTTACCCTCGCCCCGGCTGTTCGTTTAGCAGGTCGGCGAACGCAAACCCGTCGCGCTGCACCACCCGGCCCCGGCGGAGCGTCGCGGGCCGCGTGAAGATCGGCCCCTCGTAGACGAACGTGGGGAACTCGCCGTTCTCCTCGCACGGGTCGACCTCGGCCGGAAGGGCCTCGATGAAGGCCGCGTCGAAAACTCCCGCGTCCGGCCCACGACGCATCCGGCCGGGTGAGGTCGACGCACACCACCACCGCCCGGAATCCGGCCCGTAGGAAGTCGCGAGTTGAAGCCTGAGCAGCAGACTGGCACCGCCCATGATGTGCAGGGCCATCGCGCTGTCTTTCCCGCCGCTCCAGGCGAGAGCGGGCTGGAACTGTCCGGGGCCTGTGCGCCCGGAAAACCGGTTCGCCTGCCAGTGCTACCTGCTGGGGCTGCTGGACCGAGCCCGGGAAGCGGGGGTGCCGCACATGCGGTGGTAGCCGATGCGGCGTACGGGGATAATCCGGCGTTTCTTGAGGGGCTGGAGCAGCGCCAGGAACGCTACGTGGTGGGGGTCAGCAAGGACTTTACGGTCCGCCTGCCCCGGGAGGTAGCCGACGAGGCGCATCGGCCCGCGTCTACCGCGCCACTCGCAGCGCCACGGGTCCGGAGGGTTGGCTGGTGTTTGAACGTCCGGTGCCTGGGGAGGGACGGGATTTGAAGTTCTGGTTCAGCAACTTTCCTGAAGAAACGCCTCTTGAACGATTGGTTGAAATCGCTCACCTGCGCTGCATCGTGGAACGGGCCTATCAAGACGAAAAGCAGAAGTCGGGGCTCGATGATTTCCAAGGTCAGACGTGGCCGGGCTTTCATCGGGCACGTGGCGATGGTGATGCGGGGAGGCTGCCGCGCCGGCTGTGTCCCCCGCGATCCCCGCCCTGCAGGCGGTCGGTTCGTGGCTGATGGGCGACCCCCAGCGGCCTGACGCTGGAGCCGGCTGGAAGTGACCCACCTGTAGGCCTCGCTCCGCGTGGGCTGACCGGTCCGGTCGGGTGTCGGACAGTATGCCTTAGGCTTCGGCAAGCCCCCTTAGAACCTTCCTGTGAGGATGAAGAAATTCCCGGCTATCCCGAGCACCTCCAAGGACTCAACCCCACCAGGACGATCCTGCCGACCAGCCCGGATTAACGCCTGGATTCCTGATCCAATGGCGAGACGCCCGCTTCCGCGCGACTCATTATCCGACAAACCTCGCTTCGCGAACAGGCGCTCACTGCTTCGGCCGCCGGCCTAGCTCGACGACCACATGACGAACGCGGCCGTCTCGCCACACTTCCAGGGTGACCGTATCTCCCGGGCGGCGGGACTGGATCCAGCGCGTCAGGTCGTCGGCTCCCTGTATGCTAATTCCTTGAAAAGCCAGAATGATGTCTCCCTTCGCCAGTCCGACAGAAGCCGCGGGCGACCCAGGCATGACGTCGTCCACGTGGGCTCCCCGAATCCCGCTGAGCCACCGGCGCAGCAGCCCAACGTCGCTCAGGTACACACCCAGATACGCCTCCGAGATCTCCTCCACTTCCTGCTTGAGCTCCTCGTAGTCCTCTCTTGTCTGCTTCAGTTGGCGTTCCAGTTGCTTGATTCTCTCCTCGAGCTCTTCCGACCGCTCTCGCTGCACCTCTTCAGGGCCTGAGAGCATCAACCCGATCCGCAACTGAAGCCCGCTGAACGGGTCTCTCGGCGACCCGGTCGCCACGGTACCGTTAGTCGTCCTCCACTCGCTCCCGAGGCCCGTGTCCACGAAGTACCCGACGCCGGCCTGCAGGTGGACAGCCGGCCCAAGCCTCACCGCCGCGGTAGCCTCGGGCATGACCCCCACCAGCAACCGATAGAACGTGGTCTCGTAGCCTTGCCTTAACCCATCGCCGAAGCTGGGGGGCTCTCCGCGCGCGACCGTAAGCGTTGCGCCACCCACCGCGATGTCCAGCCCTGCGGCCAGAGACAGAGCTTGCGCCGGAGCCCATGCATAGCCGAACCGGATCCCGCCATGTGCCAGCATAAGCCGAACCGTGGCCCCGCCGTGCTCAGCCTTGGATGCGCCCCCCTCGCCGAAGGCACCCCAGTAGAACCCGGTATCCGGCCGCCCCAACGTCCCGCTGCCAAACAACCACATGCCTTGCGCGAGGGCCGGCAAGGCCTCTGCCTCCAGTGCTGCCCTCAGGGCCGGCAGCCCGAGCGCCCGGTACGTGACGGTGGGGCCGCCCGCGGCGAGCGCGGGCGGTACCGCCACACCGGTGAGCGCCATCCCCACCGCGGTAGCCGCCACCGCCCTGGTGATTCGACGCATCTGCATCGGTTCTCCCCCTCTCACATCAAGGGTGCGAGGCCTGCCAAAGGCCCGACGGCCGGGTCGTGCGTCATCCGGCGGACCTTCGCGCCTGCAAGCCCGCGTCACCATCGCAGGGCCCGAGGTGTTTTGTAAACGGTATCAGTCCCGGCAGCACCATTCGCCGAAGGATGTCGACACCCTCCTGGCCGTTCGTCCACAGCCGGCCAGCGATCCGCCGAAGGTGGCCGTCGCGGCAGGGGCGGCCTGAGCGACGGGCCTGTCGGCCTCGCGGCTCGCGTGCCTCTCCCGCCCGCTAGAAACGCACCGACAGGACGACCGCGGCTTGCACCCTGGAGAGGTCGAGGGGTACGGGACGGGGCCGTCATGCCGGTTCAAGGGCGCCAGGCTTGCCTATCACGAAATGAGCCGCCCGCTCAAAGTTGGTGA
>JBFMCJ010000275.1 GCA_040754675.1 Bacillota bacterium | reverse complement strand
GTTATGTGGCCGGCCGGGGCGGGGCTGGCTTGTGGATCCGCGTGTTCACAGCCGCGCCATCGCCGCCGGCCACATAACCATGCCGGCCACATAAGTGCGATTATGTTCCGGTCAACATAATCGAAGAGCAGGGTGCGAGGCACCCCGCCGATGTACGTGAAGGCCCGGTGCAAAGACCCCGCCAGCGTGGCCATGGACAGCGACGGGATGAACTCGACGTAGAGCACGCGCGACCACGAGAGCGTGAAGATGAAGGCGTACAGCCGTACCCGAGCGCCCTCGACGACGAGGGTACCGAAGTGACCCCAGTCCACCTGGGCCTGCTCACCGGGTAGGGTCTCGATGGGCTTGTATTCGCGCACCGGATGCGGCCGGATCCGCTCCACGAACCGGCGCACGCTGCGGCGCGAGCCCCCATAGCCCTGCTGGCGGATCTCCTGGTAGAGCCGCTCGGCCGTCAGCTCCGGCCACCGGGCCAGCCGCGCCGTGATATACTCGGCGTAGCGGTCGATCTTGCGGGCGCGCTGGCGGTAGCGGGGCGCCTCGACGGGGTGCACAGGGCCGTCCCAGTATTTGGCCACGCTGTCGCGGTCGATCCCGAGGCGTTCTGCGACCTGAACCTTCTTCAACCCGTGCTCACGCAGATGCCGCAAAACAATCACCAACTCTTGTCCGATCAGGTTTGCTCGCTCCTTCGCCGGATCCGGCTGGGTGGCTGTCCCAGCGGAGCCGATACGAAGGGGCGGGCATTTCTCCTACCTGGCCAGACGTGCGGTTTTTTCGTGGCCATTCATGCGGTTTTTTCGTGGCCACTTCTGCGGATTTTACCGTGGCCACGGACAGAACACCCATCGCCGCGTACACAGCTGACACCCCTACCAAATCAACTAACAGGCCAGATAGGGGCACGATAACAGCTCTGGGTATCTCCTGAATGGCACTCATTAGCGTAAACACCCTGCCTCTGGCTTCGTTGGGCACAAGCTCTTGCAGAAGCGAGATCCCGGCAACCGACAGGATGGAGTTGAAGCCGCTCCTCAGAACTACTGTAACCCCAGCTACAACAAGCGAGGGTGCCCAACCCAGCACGACCGTCGCAGTACCCATCGCTACGTAGCCGAGTCCCATAATGGTAGCCTTGGACCACCCTGGTGGAATCTGGCTCGCGAGAATTCCCCCGAGGGCCAATCCCACTGTAATAAGCGCTTGAAGAAGTCCGTAGCCTGCACTACCAGCCCGTAACGCATCGCGCGCTAGTGCTACCAGTGCCACCGGCGCAGGTGCGAACCCAACTGTGGCGAAGGTACCGATCACGATCATGAGGAGCACCGGGTAACGAGACCTGGCAAAATCAAGACCTGTTTTCAGCGTTTCCAAATAGGCACTCCGGGGTCCTGGGTTGGCGACCTCGAACGACCTCGATGGCACCAGAAATATGAAGCTGGCAGAAATCGCAAATGTGACAGCGTCCACCCAAAACGGGATGACAAGGCCTACTTGGGCGACCAGCAGTCCCCCTAACCCCGAACCGGCAACTTGCGCGACTTGTGCTGTTGTCGCCAAAAGGCCGTTTGCACCCATCAGCCACCGGGTGCCAACCAACTCCGGGATAGATGCGGCAAGCGCCGCAGAAAACGTCACGCCAAACAGCGAGTGCACGAACGCCAGGACAAATAACCCTTCGAGCCCTAGGGCTCTATAAGCCCATGGGACAAAAGCCGCAGTGAATATTCTCACGAGATCCGCCGTGAGGAGCAGCTTCCTACGATTTGTGCGGTCAACAAGACCGCCGATGAAAGGGCCAACGATAACGGCCGGCGTAGTGAGAGCGAAAACGATGGTCCCCACCCCACGAGAAGCGGTGGGGGCCTGTGAAGCGAGCCAGAGCAAGGCTACGAAATGCGCTGCATCTCCAAGGTTTGAAATTGCTCTAGCTGACCAGAGCCATTTGAACTCCGAGACTTGAACGAATAAGGCTCTATAGCTATGTTGTGGGCGCCTGCTCGTCATGAATGGGCTCCGAGTAACTCCTTCTCGGGAGAACCGAGGATGGGATGGGGCAGCCGCCTGAATTCACGGCGGTAGATCTCTTGCAACTCCGCATGCTGCTCTTGAGTCAAGAGCTTCTGGAGAGTAATCCACGCATCGATGCCCCAATTCCGGTGTCGACAACATCGCAGTGATACTTGGAGGATGGTTCCAGGCACACATACAATCTCCTTCTATCAGGACTATAGTTTGGTAAGCGTTATATTTACTATGACTCCGAGTAAATCATGTGGAAAACCATCCCAATTTCTGAAGCTAAGCAGAGAAGACCATGGAGCCTGCGTTTTTGGATATTACAGGGCGGCGGCCAAGCGCCCGACCAATGGATGGTCACCGACACCTGCACCGCAGCCCAACGGCTCGCGGGTGATACCCCCGGGTAGCGGCGTGGTAGACTGGAGGCAAAGGCAGGGGAGCCACCCGTGTTGCGCGGGGTCACGGTGGTCGGTACCGACGACGCGGTGAGGTGGCAGGGGCGCGTTCTCCGGCTGTACGCTCCCAGATTCGTCGAGACGCGCCCGCCGGCGCGGCTGTTCCGCTACTTCCTTCCCTACCGTGACCTGCCCGTCCTCGCCTCCCAGCTTGCGAGCGCCGCCGGCACCGCCGTGCTGCTGGGCGCAGGCGAGTACCACCACCTGAGCGCCGCGCTGCTGCTGAGCCTCAGGGCCGGTGGCAGCCGGCCTGCCGTGGTGGTGTTCGACGCGCACCCCGACTGGAGCATCGCCCCTGTGGGGTACCTGCACTGCGGCTCCTGGCTTCCGGAAGTCCTTGCGATGCCCCACGTGAGAGCGGTCGCACTGGTCGGCGTGGGGTCGCTCGCCTCCCGGGGGCTGTTGAAGGCGCCGGTTCTCCACGCCGTCGTCCCGGCCGCACGCTCCGGCAGGCTGCGCGTCTACCCCGTCCTGCGCGCCACGGCCGAGGAGCTTCGTTCGGCCGGCTGGCCGGGCGATACGCTGAGCCTCGAGGACGACCAGGAGGCGGTGGCCGGCGACCTCCTGGAGTTCGTGAGAGGCGGGCCGGTCTACCTCTCCATCGACAAGGACGTGGTGCGCCCCGACGAACTCCCGGGCAATTGGGGCGACGGCCAGATCGAGGGCGACCGACTGCTCCGGCTCGTGGCACGTCTGGCGAGCGAGCGTGAGCTGACGGGGGCGGACGTCTGCGGAGAGTACGCCCCGAGGCTGCCGCTGCCCGGCGCCGATCCGGCGCTGGCGAGGCACCAGGCGTTCAACCTGAAGCTCCTGCAGCGCCTGGTCAGCCCGCCCGGTGGGCTTTCCGGTACGATCGCGGCCTGACGGCGACTATCCGCTGCTCACCATTGAACTACCGGAGGAGCGGGAACACGCCCGCTCTCGATGAGGATAATCGAGGAGATCCGGCAACTGGCCGGAAGCTGGTCCGACGAGGAAGTCAAGGATTTCAAGCGGAAGGTGGAGGGGGTATGGAAAAGCTGGCCGCGGTGATTGACACCTCCGGCGCCGTGTTTCAGCTTGCGCTGACCTGATCGGTGACGGTCACGCCGTACAGCGCCGCCGTGGCCGCAGCCTCCCGGGCCACCGCCTCGCGGAGTTCGGCCGGCTCCAGCACCTCGACCTCCGGGCCCCACGAGCGAATCCACGGCTGGAGTTCCAGGGTGTTGCCGACCTCGAGCGTGAGCAAGCAACCCCCGCCGGGCAGTTCTTCGATGCGCTGGGAGGGGTGCCACTGGCTCTCCTTGACACGCCGTGTCACCCGGGGCGAGAAGCGCAGCTTCACCCGGGTCGTCTCGGACGACCACATGATGCCCCAGGCCGTCTCCAGCGCCTTGACCGGATCGAAGTCGTCCGGCTCGGGGAAGCTCTCCTCCAGCATCACGGCACTCCGGATGCGCTCCAGCTTCAGCGTCAGGACGGCGTGGAAGTACGACTCCTCGTAGCCCAGCACGTAGGCCGCCAGGCTCGGCCCGACGGGCTCGAGGAAGTACGGGTGCAGCACGTAGGGATGCGGGCGCCGGCCGCGGGCGGCCTGGTAGCTGAAGGCGACCTTGCGCCGGTGGATCCAGCCCATCGTGAGCTGTTCGAGCGCGTTGACGAACTCCGCGTTCGGCGGGCGGCGCGCCAGCTGGTCGGCGGCCTGGAGGGCCTGCGTCTGGACCGGTTCGGGGAAGAGCCGGGCGAGCAGGCGCAGGGCGCGGATGGCGTGGGGGTTCTGCTCGTCGGCGGTGCGCGCCAGAAGGCGCACGGCGAAAAAGAGCGCCACCGCTTCGTGGGTGCTTAGGCGCAGAGTGCCGAGGTAGCGTTCCGGGTGAACGGCCCAGCGCCCTCGGGCCGGATTCCAGAGAGGCATCTCCAGCCTCTGCAGCAGCTCCAGATCCCGGTAAACGGTCTGGCGGCACACCCCCACCGCCCGGGCTATCTCCTCGGCCCGGCGGCCCTGCCTCCCGGCCCCGATCAGCTCCCGCTCGATCAGGCGCAGGCGTTCGACCTTGCTCTCTGTCCGCCAGCCCCGGGTACGTGGCCTTTTGCTCCTTACTCCCCGCCCACCGCTGGCCACGGGCCTCACCGCCCCTTCTCGGCCACCAGCACCACCCGCCGCTTCACGAAGCGCCGGCCGTCCGGGTGCTCCTCCACCACCTTCGCGGCCGCTTCGGGAGAGGCTCCCGCCAGGATCGCCTCCGCCCGGGCCGCCTCTTGACCGTCAGGCGCCACGGGGTAAAGCCACCGGGCCCAGGGGATGTGTTCCTCTTCGACATCGAGCCGGACGAGGCGCAGCCCCGCCTGCTCGACGAGGCGCCGCCACTCGGTCGCGGTGTAGGCCCGCACGTGCGAACCGTCCCGGGCCTTCTCCAGCGCCTCGTGCAGGGCAAGCGCTCCGGGATCCTCGGGCGGCGCCATGTCCGCAATGCCGAGCCGCCCGCCGGCCTTCAGCACCCGAGCCGCCTCCGCCATCGCCCCCTCGACGCGGGGGAAGTGGTGCGGCGCCCGGCGGGAGGTGACGATGTCGAAGGTGCCGCCGGCGAAGGGGAGGCGCTGGGCGTCCCCCACCACGAACCGCGCGTTGCGGATGCCCTGCTCCCGCGCGAGCCTCTCGAACGGTTCCCGCATGGCCGGCGTGAAGTCGAGCCCGACCACCTCGGCCACCTCCCTGGCAATCCGGAAGGCCGTGTGGCCCGTGGCGGTGGCGACGTCAAGGGCCCGCTGGCCGCCTGCCGGCTCCAGGAGCTGCAGCAGCATCTCCAGGTCGGCCCCCTGCCGGTGGCTCGTGCTGACGGCGTACGCCTGCGCGTGCTGCGTAAAAAACGCCCGGACCCGTTGTTCCGCTTCCATGCGCTCCAACCCCCAGACTGGTTCGCCTGCGCGCCTGCCTGCCGGCCGGACGGACAGCCGGACCGCCGGCCTGCTTGCCCGCCCTATCGGCTCACTACTTCACGCCGCCGCCTGCCTGGCGCGACGGGCCACCGG
>JBFMCJ010000274.1 GCA_040754675.1 Bacillota bacterium | reverse complement strand
GGCATTGCGGCCCGGGCGGGCGGAGGGGGAGGGGGCCGGGACCCGCCGCCCCACCCGCCTGCTCGACACTCGCCCTGTCAGTGCCGGCTCGTGACGATGGGGTCCGGCCCTGGCGCGCCGGCATCGGCCTGCAGCTCGCGAAGGCCTTGCTGCCATGGGTACCGCCAGAGGAGGTAGCCCACGAGTACGAGCCCACCCAGCAAAAGCGCGGCAAACAGCACGAACTGCGGCCACTGGGGGCTCAGCTTCCAGGCCTCCGGCTGCAGGTACGCCGACAGCGACGCCATCCGGACGCCGTGCCTGGCCACGGCCAGCCCGGCGGCCATCGCGACGGTGGCGGCCGCGCCGGAGGCTGCCCAGGCACCGGGCCTGGCCGCGTGCTGCGCGAGGACCCACACGGCGAGCATGACGGCGCCCAGGATCAGAGCGATGACCATGCCCGCGACCTGCAGGGTTCCCTGCCGCAGCGCCACGGGAAGCGACACGTAGTACCAGGCCGATGCGGCCGCCTGAATGGCAAGGGAGCCGGCGAGCCACCTGAGCGCGAAGCCGCGAATTCGCCGGCCGCCATCGGGAAGCCGTCTGCCCAGGAGGTGGCCGGCGGTCAGGGCATAGGACGCCCCGATGACCAGGAAGTTGAGCAGGGCGTGCACGTAGCGGGGCGCAAAAGTCGGTTCCGAGGTGTTGAGCGCGGTGCCCGCCAGGTTGAACAGCTCGGCGAAGCGCTCCGGGCGAGCGTACAGGCTCATGTTGGTCACCATCACGAACGCTACCCATGCAAGGGCCAGCAGTGCCACGGCCAGGCCCCACCCGGGCGGGTGGGCGCGCTCCCGCCGCCTGATGGCCCAGTAGTAGAGGGCGTAGTAGCCGGCTATCAGGGCGGCAATGACGCTGATCCACGTCCACCCCACGAAGACCGAGGACGTGTAGAAGAACTGGCCGAACAGCACCTGGACGAACAGAAGCGGTGCCACTCCGGTCGTGATCGCGAACGCCATGGCCACCGGCAGCGCCTGCGAGAGGTGGGCGCCCAGCGGCCAAAGCGCCGTTTCTCCGCGCCGCACGGCAAGCGTGTGCACAAGCCCCAGCGCCGTTCCCCCCACCACGACCCCCACGAACAGCGTGTGAAGCGTGTACGTGAGCACGAGCAGAAACTGCAGCAGCGCCGGCGGCGCCGGGATTCCGATGGGATCAGGTGCAGGCAGTACTGGCATGGATTCTGTTCCCCCCTCGATGTGGCCGTCCTGCGCAGGCGGCCTTTCCGGCTTCCGGCTCCCGGCTCAATGTCCCGTCACGATACAGGCTCGCCCGGCAACGGCTGCCTCAGCGCCTCCGCCTGGGACGATCCGGCAGGCGGGTTCAGGGTGGCAAGCCACCGGGCAAGCGCCCTGCGCTCCTCAGCGGTGCCGAAGAACGGCGGCATGTAGGCCTTGAGCATGTTCAGATGGCTCAACTGGAAGTCGATGTACGCCTCCGTCCACCCCTTCACCAGGGGGCGGATGTCGTTATAGCCGCCCAGAACGTGGCAGCTCGAGCACTGCAGGCGGAAGACCTCCTGCCCTCGAGCAAGAGCAAGCTCCGCGCCGGCGGTACGGCCGGTTGCTGCCGGGGCTTCCCTGACACCCGGTACCGCAAAGCGGGCCGACGCCAGGATGCCCTGCTCGCTGAGCCTCTGCTGCTGCCACACGAAGACCCCGTTGGAGTAGAGGTAGCCGTAAATCGTATACGGCTTGCGGATTCCCTCTCGGACCCACTCGGTACCCCCCGTCGCGATGAGGCCGGCAGCCAGCAGCGTCGCAGCCAGGGCCGTCGAAGCCACCTGCGGGCTCTTAAGCGGGCCGAGCACCACGACGGCGAAGATGACGAACGACACTGCCAGGCTCAGCAGGAACATGATAGAGACGGCTGCCGCCCCACCCAGCACCAGCATCCTGGGGCCTTCGGGGACCACCGCCAGGTACCAGAGCGTGGAGAGCGGTAGCGCCACCATGGCCGGTACGAGCCACCACGCCGCGAAGCGAACCGCCTCGTCCCGGAGCGCCGGCGACTTGATCCTCACCGCGGTCAAAAGCCCCCATAGCCCGGCCAGAGCGGCGGCTGCGGCGCTGCGCCCGAGCAGCGCAGGCCAGTACGTGGGATTGAAGAAGCCGTCCCAGAAGTTGCCCGTCACAAGCCACCGGCCGGGCGTGAGCATGAAGCTCAGGATGCCGTTGATGATCACCAGCGACATGAACGCCGACACGGCGTACGCCCAGCCGTACAGCATGTGCGTGCGGCCGTCGGCACGGTCCCACGACGCCACGTATAGCAGGATGGCCGCGATCTCCGCGATGAAGAAGACCCACTCCATGGCCCACCCCCAGACGAAGGTGCGGATCAGGATGGACGTCGTCTGAGGGCTCACGAGGCCGATGGTGAACCAGATGCCCACGCCGCTGATGGCCCCGAAGACGGTGGTCAGCAGCAGGAAAAACCGCGAGTGTCCCTTCACGTAAGCGAGAAGTTCGGCGTTTCCGGTCCGGCGTGCCCGGCGCTCGGCCAGGACCAGGTACGGCCCGCCGCCCACCGCGAACATGGCCACGTAGGCGTGCAGAATCGCCACGATGGCAATGGCGAGAGGCCCGCCCAGCCGCGGAACGTCCCAGATGGGGTAATTCAAGGTACACCTCTCCCCTAAACGCGAATAAGAACTTAATAGTAAGGCCAACGACTACGCCCACTGTTACCTTAGCGGGGTGGAGAGGCCTCCCTCAGGGAAGAACGTCGGGGACGGGTGTCATTCAGAAAACTCTGAGCTAGTCCAGCCAGCGCTCCACGCTTCGCGGGCCTTCGGTGAATCCCGCCCGGATCAGCCACCGAAGCTTCTGCCGCACGACCCCCACCACCTGGCCTTGAACACTGCGGATGACCAGGCGACGGCCCGGGTAGGCCGAGGCCGCGAGGCGAAGCAACGCCTCAAGGGCAGCAGCACGATCCTCTTCCGGCGCATCCGGGTCGTACCATAAAGCCCCGGCTCCAGGGCGGAAGAAGATGACGGGCCGGCCATCGGCCAGGGCCACCCATCCCCCTGAGATGTTGGAGGGCCACCACGGTGGGGCAGGGAGCAGCCGGCCGTATGGGAGGGCCGGGTCGGACGCGCTGACGGCCCACGCTTGCTTCGCCGCGGGGCCGGCGTGGCGGCGAAGTTCTTCCACATCCTCGGGCCTTGCGAACTGCTCGCCGCTCAAGCCCTCCACCAGGTATCCCCGCACCACCTCGCCGCGGGCCTCCATCTGCTCCAGCGCCTGGGCCAGGTACGCCCAGGGGAGCGGGCAGCCATCGGCCGCGGCCATCTCCCGGCTCACCACGCCGTACCGATCCAGGAGAACCCGTACCCATGCCTGGGACCGGGACGCAGCGCCGTCAGGCGTTTCGGGCAAAACCACCGTGTAGAACCGCACCCCGGCCAGCTCGGCCGGATCCGGAGCGCCGCTTCCAGCACCTTCCCTGTCCCCCGTTTCCCCCGCTGCATGCGCCCGGGCAATGGCCTGGGCCCGGGCCCAGGCCTCACGGCGCAGCCGGCGGGAAAGGCGCCGATAGGCCGCCGGGCCCATTGGCCGAACCGGCGGACGCCCGGCGGATCCCTCCGGAGCGGCTCCGGGAAGCCCGAGAAGCGAGCCAGGTCCCGTCCCGGCAGGATGCGGAGCGCTGCCGGCGCCTTCCTTTGCGGGGGCGTCCTGCAGTGCTGCCTCGAGCGGCCGGATGGACTCGGCGCTGACCAATCCCGCTCGCACCAGATCGAGAAGCACCCTGGAAGTCGTGACCTGATCGAATCCCGCCCGCTCGGCGATTTCCCATCCGAACCAGCTTCCGCCTCCGGCCAGCAGCCGCATGACCGCCTGCTGCTCCGGCGAGACCTCCCGTTCCCGTGGCGAGGGATTGAACGAGCCAACAAGAGCGCAAGCCGTCCTCCCGGCTGCGCGGGCGAAGAACGTGACGCCCGCCCCGGCGCGGGAATCGGAAGGCGCCGGCAGGACGGCCCATCCGACCTGGCCGGCAGCTATGGCCTGCGCCAGCCCCCGGGCCGCCCTTGCTTTCAGCCGGGCCCCGAGCAGCAGGCGGGTCCAGTCGGAAAGCCGCGCCCGAAGCCCGGCGAGCCGCCGGATCGCGTCGACGGCTGCCGCGGCAGGATCGGCAGCGTTTGAGGGTGCAGTGGCCATCAGATAGTGATGGAACGCCAGAAAGCGGGCGAAGGTGTCAGCAGCGACGGGGGCGCTCCGCTGGCGGCTGAGTTCAAGGGTGCGGCGCCGGGCTGCGAGCAGGGCAGGCACGGCGAGGTAGGCGGGCGGTCCGGCGGGGTCGAGCGTTCCGTAGAGCATGGCGCCCCGGGCCGAAAGGATGGAGAGAGCCCGCTCGGCAAGCGCCCGGGTCACGCCATAGCGGGCGGCCGCCTCCTCGGGCAGCAAGGGCCCGGGTCTCGCCAGGCTGCGCTGGGAGATCAGCGAGGCAAGGGCCTCGGCCTGCTCTTCCGGGTCCGCCGCATCCAGCCCCGCAAGCAGGGGAGCCAGGGTGAAGTGCACGAACGTTGCTCCCCGCCGAAAGACGCGGCCGGCTCTTTCAAGCTCCTCGATCCACGCGCGCCAGGGGGCCGCTCCCCCCGCGAGTGCCGCCGCCAGCTCCCGCTCGCTGAGGTCGCCGGAGAGGCGCAGCCACTCATCGATATCCTCCGGCCCCGAAGGCGCCCTGCGGCTGCCGGCCCACGGCGGGCTCTCCCAGCGCCGTGCCATCTCGCTGAAGACCGCCGGGTCGATGAGGTGTGAAAGCGTCCCTGCCGCTGCGGCTTCGCGGAGGGTCTGGTCGGGCGATCCCACGAGCACCGCGGCCTGCCGTTCGGCCTTGGGAGCGTCGGGCTCGTAGAGGAAGGCGGCCGTGAACTCGAACAGCAGGGAGGCGGCGAACGGGGAGGGCGCAGGACGCTCGACGACGACAACCTCAATCTCGCCGGATTCAAAGCCCCTGGCCAGCGCCCCAAGGGCCTCCAGATCAAACGCCTCGTCTGCGGCCTCCCGGAGCGCCTCCCGGAAGAGAACGGCTCCGGGCCCGTCCGACCGCGACTGCATCAGCATAAGGTCGGCGGCGCGCAGCCGCTGCTGCCACAGCGGGAGCCGCCGGCCGCGGCGGGTCCGGGTGATGAAAAGCGCCCTCGAGGCAGCCTGCCGGAACAGCTGTGCGACTACGGGGCTACCCGGCAGCTGTTCGAGCACCAGCCTCACCGGGTCATCGCCAGCGCACATCGCAAGCTGCTCGAGGGAGACCGAGGCCTCTGCGGGCAGCCGCAGCGCGACCCCGTCGTCGGCGGCCACCGCATCGATCTCCAACCCGAGCCTCCGGGCGTAGGCGGTCATGGCAAGAGCCCAGGCCCGGTTCACCCGCCGGCCCCAGAGCGAGTGGACGGCCACGCGGCGGTCACCCAGTTCGTCGGGAAAGCTCTCCACCACGACGCGCCGGTCGGTGGGCAGCTGCCCGCACGCCTTTTGCTGCCGCG
>JBFMCJ010000273.1 GCA_040754675.1 Bacillota bacterium | reverse complement strand
CTTGCCGCGGCCGTTGACGCGTTGCTGGCCTGGAAAGGGCGGGAGGTCCGGATCGAGACCGCCGCGGGCCGGGTCGAGGGGATCCTCGAGGGGATAGACCCTACGGGGGCGTTGAGGATACGGGGGCTTGATGGGAAGGCCCATACCGTCTTCGCAGGCGACGCCTCGCTGCGAGCCGGCAACGGGGGGCCCGCGCTCACGGCGCAAGAACCCGTACGGGGGCAAGGCCTTCCGGAACCGGATCCCCACGCTTGAGGGCGCGGATAGCCGGCCCGACGCTTGCGGCGATGCCGGCAGCGGTGATGCCCACATCGCCTCCCCCGGCGGCCATCACGCCCGCCAGGGCATGGATGAAGCAGGCGCCTGCTGCAGCCTCCGCCGCCCGCGCGCCTTGCGCGAGCAGCCCCGCCGCAATGCCTGCCAGCACGTCTCCTGACCCGCCCGTGGCCAGGGAGGGCTCCGCCGCCGGGTTGAGCCACGCCCTGCCCTGCGGGTCGGCGATAGCGGTCCGTGCGCCTTTCAGCACAACGACCGATGCGTACTTTTCCGCCGCCTCCCGGGCCGCCGCCAGGCGATCCTCCTGGACGGCCGCGACCGAACGCCCCAGAAGCCTCGCCATTTCTCCCGGGTGCGGCGTCAGGATGCGCTGCGGGCCCCCCACGGCCGCAGGTCCTGAGACCGCCAGGATGTTGAGGGCGTCCGCGTCGATGACGGCCGGCCCCGGCCACCGCTGCAGGACTTCCAGAACGGCGGCGGCCGTCTCGGGGTGAGTGCCAAGGCCCGGGCCGATCAACAGGACTTCGCGGGTGGCGAGCAGCTCCATGACCGCGCCGGCAGCCGTCGCCGCAAGCCGGCCCCGCCCGGCCTCGTCCGGGAGCCCCGCGGTCAGCGCTTCCGGCACCAACCCCGCCGCGGTGTCCTGCAGGCAGGCCGGAACGGCCCACGTGACGAGTCCCGCTCCCGCCGCCAGCGCACCCCGGGATGCCATGGCGCCCGCCCCGACCATCCCCCTGGATCCGGCCACCACCAGCACGTGGCCGAACGTACCCTTGTGCCCGTGCGCCGGCCTTGCGGGAAGCCACGACCGCACCTGTTCCGCCTCGACGAGTTCGAAAGCAGCCGGCGCCCCTTCCAGAAGCGGCGGCGGAAAGCCGATCTCCGCAACCCACACCGCCCCGCACAGCCCCGCCCCGGGAAAGAGCAGGTGGCCGGGCTTGGGCAGCCCGAAGGTGACCGTCTCGTCCGCCTTCACGGCGGCCCCCGGCATCTGGCCTGTGTCGCTGTCCACCCCGGAAGGGATGTCTACCGCCAGCACCGGACGGCCACACGCGGCCACCATCTCGATGGCCTCAAGTGCCCGCCCCCGCGGCGCCCCGCGGCTTCCCGTGCCAAGCACCGCGTCGATGACCAGGTCGGCCGATGCAAAGGCCGCCGCCAGTCTCCCCCGGCTCTCCTCCCCGCCCACGAACTGCACGTCGATGCCGATGCGCCGCGCGATCCGGAAATTCACCAGCGCGTCGGGAGAGAGACGGGGCGCTTCGCCGTCTGGTTCGGCGGCCAGCGCCACGAGCACGTGGGCGCCGGCTGCGGCCAGCCGGCGGGCGGCAGCCAGCCCGTCACCGCCGTTGTTGCCGGAACCCGCCGCCACCACGATCCGCCGGCCCGAAAGCCGCCCTTCCAGCATGACAGCGGCCCGGCGCACCACCGCAGCACCGGCGTTCTCCATCAGAACGAGGGCCGGCACCCCGTACTCCTGGGCAGCCCGCCGGTCCACCTCCTGCATGGCCTGCCGGCCCACGACCTTCATGAACGTGCGCCTTCTTCCCTCCGGCTGTGGCGCACCGCCAGCGCCACCACCACGGCGACGTCGCGGCCGTGGCTGATGGAGATGCACACCTCGTCGATGCCAAGGCGGGCAGCCACCTCGGCTGCCCGCCCCCTCAATTCGATCCCGGGCCGGCCTCCCCGCCAGTTGAGCACCCCGATCTCATTGAAGCTGACCCCCCGGCGTCCCGTCCCCAAAGCTTTCATGACCGCCTCTTTGGCGGCGAACCGCGCCGCAAGGCAGGCGATCATGGCGTTGGGCCGCTTGGCCGTGCAGTAGGCGACCTCGGTAGGGGTGTAGAGCCGCTCCAGGAACCGCTCGCCGTGCTTCGCGTACGCCTTGCCGATACGGCTCGTCTCCACGACGTCCACCCCGACGCCTACCACGGCGCTGGGGCCGGGGTAACAGCTCAATGAACGCGCCTCCACTTCGACGGGGCTATGCTCCCACGGGGATACGGCTTTCACCTTCTTTATTACTCGACCGTTACGCTCTTGGCCAGATTGCGGGGCCTGTCGACGTCGCAGCCCCGGGCCACCGCGGTGTGGTAGGCCAGCAATTGCAGCGGCACCACGGCCAGCACCGGCATCAGCGCTTCGGGCGCGTCGGGAAGCCCGAGATAGCGGTCCGCGGCCTCCCCGATCTCCCGGCGTGCCGCAGCGTCCCGCGGCGCAACGGCCACCACCTGCCCGCCCCGAGCCCGCACCTCCGTCATGTTGCCGACGGTCTTGGTCCGCACCGAGTTTTGCGCCGCCACCGCCACCACCCACCGGCCGGGCTCGATGAGCGCAAGCGTCCCGTGCTTGAGTTCACCGGCGGCATACGCCTCGCCGTGAATGTAAGAGATCTCCTTCAGCTTGAGCGCGCCCTCCATGGCCACGGCGTAGTCGAGCCCCCGCCCGATGTAGAAGACGTGTTCGGCGTGCGCAAGCTCCTGCGCCACCGCCCGCACCTCGTCCCGGAGTCCGAGCGCCTGTTCCAGCCGCTGGGGAAGCTGCCAGAGCTGCCGGCCCAGCCCGCCGCTATCTTTGCCGCTCATCACCGCCGCAAGGAGGTGCAGCGCCACGAGCTGCGTCACGTACGCCTTGGTGGAGGCCACCGCAATCTCGGGCCCCGCCCGGGTGTACAGCACCCAGTCGGCTTCCCTTGCGAGCGAGCTGCCCTCCACGTTGACGATGGCGAGAACAGGCGACCCCCGCCGCCGCGCCTCCCGAACGGCCCCCAGCGTGTCGGCCGTCTCGCCCGACTGGCTGATGGCGACGGTGAGCGTGGACCCGTCCACCAGGGGGTCCCGGTAGCGGAACTCGGATCCGAGTTCCACGGTGACCGGAATGCGGGCGGACGATTCAATGAGCGCCCGGCCGACGAGCCCGGCATGCCACGCGGTGCCGCACGCCACGATCGAGATCTTCGAAAACCGGCCCAGGTCGCGAGTGGCAAGCCCCGCATCTTTGAGGCGGACGGCCCCGGTTGCCGGGTCCACCCGGCCGGCCAGGGTCTGGCGCACCGCCTGGGGCTGCTCGAAAATCTCCTTCTCCATGAAGTGGGCGTACGGGCCCTTCTCGGCCGCCGCGGCGTCCCAGGGGACGCGGACTGCCGGGCGTTCGACCTTGCGCCCTCCGGCGTCCCAGATGGCCACGCCGTCCGGCGAAAGCCGCGCCACCTCGCCGTTCTCCAGGTAGATGACCGTCCGGGTGACGTCCAGCACGGCGTTGACGTCCGAGCCGACCACATGCTGCCCTTCACCCAACCCCACCACCAGCGGGCTGTCCTGCCGGGCCACGACGAGCGCCTCCGGCTCGTGAGTGCTGACGCAGGCAAGGGCCCAGGAGCCTTTCAGGCGCGTGCTGACCTCCCGAAGAGCGGCCGCCAGGTCGCCGCGGTAGGCCTCCTCCAGCAGGTGGGCCACCGCCTCGGTGTCGGTGTCGGAGCGGAAGCGGTGCCCCCTGGCCTCCAGGTCCCGGCGGAGTTCGGAGAAGTTGTCGAGGATGCCGTTGTGCACGACGGCGAACTCCCCGGTGCAGTCCGTGTGGGGGTGGGCGTTGCGGTCGATGGGAGCCCCGTGCGTGGCCCACCGGGTGTGGCCGATGCCCAGGAAGCCCTCGGCGGGCGTGGACCGTGCCAGGTCGGACAGCTTCTCCACGCGGCCTGCGGCCTTCAGCACCTGGATACGGTGATTGAGGACGGCAACACCGGCCGAATCATACCCGCGGTACTCCAGCCGCCGGAGGCCCTCCAGCAGGATCGGGAGGGCGGGCCGGCGACCCACGTAGCCGACGATCCCGCACATCCTGGAAGGTACCCCTTTCCCCACGGCGGAGGGGCGCGGCGACCAGGTCCACGCGCTTGCCGCCCGCGGGGGCGGGGCGCGCCGCTGCGCCGCGTGCAGGGCACCTGGCCACCTGGAGACCTTTTGTCCCCGGGATCGCTCCCGGGCTTTGGCAGCCTCCTCACGACCGTGGCCGGCCGGGGGTCACCCGCCGATACCTTCCGAGATCCCCCGCCTCGTCAACTTGCAGCCTGCCGGGCTGCAAGCCCTGGCGCTCCAACCTCGTTGTCAGGCGCCCGATCCGCTCTGGGCCGACGCTCCTGCCGCCTCATTTGCTCGAGATCTGGGAGACTTCAACAGGCTTCAACCAGCTTCTCTCAGCACGGTACGGCCCTCAGCGCGCCATTTCCACCCCCTCCGGATCCCGCGCCGCGTCCTGCTCCTGCCCGGCCCGCCGCAGCGCCTCGGCCACCTGATGGGCGCACTGCTCGACCAGGGACCGGTCGGACGCCTCCACCATAACACGGATGACGGGCTCCGTACCAGAGGGCCGCACGTACACGCGGCCCAGCTCGCCCACCGCGGCCTGCGCCTGCCGGATCGCCTCCTGCACCTCGGGCAGGTCCAACAGCCCCTCTTTACGTGCCACCCGCACGTTGACGAGCGCCTGCGGGAACCTGGGCATCTGGGCAGCCAGATCCGACAGCCGGCGCCCGGTGCGCTTCATCACGTCGAGCAGCATGAGGCCGGTCAGCACCCCGTCGCCGGTGCGGGCGTGGTCCAGGAAGATCACGTGACCCGACTGCTCCCCGCCCAGCACGAGGCCGTTTTTCAACATGGCCTGCAGCACGTGCCGGTCCCCCGGCGCCGTCACGACCACGTCGCCGCCCGCCGAACGCAGCGCGGCTCGCAGCCCCCCGTTGGAATAGACGGTCACGGCCACCCGGCCGCCGGCCAGGGTGCCCTCCTTCAGTCGCTGCAGGGCGCAGATGGCCAGAATCTGGTCCCCGTCCACCACGTTGCCGAGTTCGTCCACCGCGATGCAGCGGTCCGCGTCGCCGTCGAACGCCAGCCCCGCGTCCGCACCAGCCTGCCGGGTCGCCACAGCGACCCGCTCCGGATGGGTGGAGCCGCACGCCACGTTGATGTCTTCACCCGAGTTGCCCGTGTTGATGGCCACTACCTCCGCGCCGAGGCGGCGGAACAGCTCGGGCCCGACCTCAAAGGCTGCGCCGTTGGCGCAGTCCAGCACCACCTTCAGCCCGTCCAGCCGTACCCCCACGCGGCCTGCCAGAAAGCCGAGATATTGCTCCTTCCACCACGGCTCGAAACGCACCCGGCCGACGCCCGCACCCGTCGGCCGCGGCAGCCGGTCTTCCCCGTCCATCTCCTCGACGGCGCGCTCTACGACCTCTTCCAGGTCATCCGGCAGCTTGTAGCCG
>JBFMCJ010000272.1 GCA_040754675.1 Bacillota bacterium | reverse complement strand
GAGGCACACCGCCACCGTCACGACCAGCACCGCGGCCACCCCCGGCAGCACCACCCGGGGATCGGCCAGCCACTCCGCAACACGCCGGGTCCACGACACCGCTTTGCGCACCTCCTCCTCGCCTTCTGAGCAACACAAGCCCGGGGGACCTTCCCCCAGGCCCGTGTCAGCCCCTTGTTCGCTTGCCTAGAGTTTACAGCAACCCGCAGCCGCAGGTCAAGAGGAAGACAGCCCATCCGCACAAGCGCCCCTTGCCGCACCATGGCCGAAAAGAAAGCGGGTGATACGTGCATATCACCCGCGAAACAGGGGGTTCACACGGCACAATGGCTCGCCGAGGCGCATGATACTCCGCTGGCGTTACACCACTGTTACAGCCGCGTAAAAGCCCGCCAACCGCGGGGGCCAGCACCTCTTGCACCACGCGGTGGCCGGTACGGCCCATGGACACACTCTCTTGGAGGCCCTGGAGTTCTCCGCAGCCATGCTGATGGCGCTCCGCTTCCGGCGAGGGGCAAGCCCCTGCCGATCCCCGGCCGGTCCGGACGCGGGCCCCGGGGATTTCCACCCCGGGGGCCCGCTTCCCCCTGGCAACAGCTTCAGTTGGCGCAAGTCACCCGCTACGCACCACCTCCCCAGCCCCCTCAAAGCGAAAAAGACGCGTACCCACGCGTCTGCAATTAACTTGCAGCTTCGCGGGATCGCGTCTGGATCCACAATACTATGGGCCTGCTCTGCCTGTCAAGAGGGCCACGACCGCCCGCGCGAGACTTTCCCCCACCCGGGCTACCGGAGAGGCTGCAAGATCAGATGCCAGGTTGTCCAGGAAGGCCGTCCCGGGGCCGGCCAGGGCCTTGGCCGGCAGTTCCGCCCGCGCGGCGTCCAGCACCGCCCGGATTCCGTCCCGCACGGCGGCCACGCAGAAGCCCGCCGCGGCCAGCCGCCAGGCGCCGCACCAGGCGGCGGTGCAGACGGAGGCCGTCCGAGGCGGCACCTTTCCGCTCAGCCACCCCACCGTCCGGTCCACCAGGGCCCTTACGGTGCTCCGGCGCCAGCCGAAAAACAGAACGCTGACCCGGCGGCCCACCACCGTCAGCACCCAGGCCGCCCCCAGCGCCAGGGCCATCCCCGCCGCGGGCAGACTCCCGGGCAGGCCGGCGGCGAAGCCGCGCAGGTAGGAACACAGGAACAGCCAGGTATGTCTCCCCGATTCCCGCAGGACGTGCCAGAGCATCCGGCCCAGCCCCATTCGGGCCAGCTCCGGTCTCAACCGGGAGAGTTCGGCGCACTCCTCAACCGCGAACACCACGAGCGCCAGCGTAACCGCAAACGCCAGGAACCAGTGCGCCGAGTCCGCCGCGTGCTTCAGCCCGCCGTTCCACCCCGCCCACGCCGCCCCGCCCACCAGGACCAGCACCAGCAGGTCCCACCAGGGCACGGTGTCGAGCAGCCAGTCCAGCACCCGTCCCACCTCCCCCGCTGCTCTGGAAATCTACCGCGCCGCCTGCCCGGCCTCCTGCTGCCGGTCGGCCTCGTAGAACCGCAGCGTGGCCCGGTCCATGATGAGCGAAATCCTGGCGCCCGCAGGGGCGTGGCGGGCCTTGCGCACCTCCAGGTAGTGCGTGCCCGGACCGCCCGGGGGCGCCTGGTACAGATGCACCTCGCCGTCCGCTTCGCGGGACATCCCCCGCGACAGCGCCAGCCGGTGCTCTTCCGTGAGCTGGGCCACCGCCACCACCAGCACGCGCTGCTCCTGGGCCAGCGCCTTCAGGTACCGCGCCGCCTCGGCCAGGAGCTGCCAGGACTCCTTCCTCGGGTCGGAGGGCTGGAGCCGCTGCACCCAGTCCAGGATCACCACCCGGATGCCGGCCGCGGCCACCCCCTGGCGCACCAGCGCGCCCACCTGCTCGACCGTGGCCCAGGGGAGGCTGTCGGTGATCCACAGCGCGTTGTCCTCGATTTCCAACATGAGCCGCCTCAGGTCCCCGAGCTCCTCCTCGGTCACGTTTCCCGACCGGAGCCGCGACAGCGGCACCTGGCCCAGCAGCGCGTAAAGCCTCATGGCCAGCTCGCCGGCGGACATCTCCGTGTTGATGAAAAGCACCGGGACCCGTTGGGACACGCCCAGGTTCGCCGCCAGGTTCAGGGCCAACGCCGTTTTCCCCTTGCCCGTCTCGCCCGCCAGGATGAGCAGGTGCCCGGGTTCCGGGGAAAGGCCCTCGGTGAGCTGCGCCAGGCCCAGGTCGAACGATCTGGCCGCACTGTTGGCCCTGGACTCTATCTCGTCGGCGTACCCCATCCGCACCCACTCGCGGCCGGAAAACAGCACCCCCGGGGACGCCGGCACCGCGCACGCGTTGGCCTCCTGCAGGAACCGGGAGAGCACCTGAGCGGGGTCCCGCCCCTGCCCGTCGGCCAGAACCCTGCTCGTGCGCGTGCACACTGCGCTCACCCGCCTCAGCGCCGAGAGGACCTTGATCTGCCTGGCGGCCTCCCGCGCCTCCTCCGGGTCCGGGGCATCGCCGTCCGCGGCCACGTCGGGCAGCTCCGGCGCGGGCCTCCCGGACCTCAGCGCTTCCCACACCAGGCGGTAGCGGGGCGTGGAGAAGTCCGCCGCGTCCAGGTAGCCCGACAGCGACCACAGAAGGCTCCTGTCGCGGAGCACCGCCTGCACCAGCGCCCGCTCCAAGCTCGCGCACCGCTCAAACACGGCCGGCCGCCCCCTCCCGGCAGTTGTCGCCGATGGGCACCACGCGGTTCGTCCCCGGCACCACCCGATAGCCGTTCCTGCGGCACCACTCTTCAATGCCGTAGACCTCCGGCTGGTACGGCGTGCTGTCCCGCACCCCATCCTCGGGCAGCTTGAGCGCGGGGTCCCTCCAGTTCCACTTGCACCTGGCGAAGAAAACGCGGGCCAGGTCCTTTTCCGCGATCTCCGGCAGGCCCATCTGCTGGCGGCCCAGCATCTCGAACTCCAGGTCCTCCAGGGCGGCAGCCACGACCTGGTAGCCGAACTCTTTGTAGGCCCGGCCCACCATCGCGTAGTGCCCCCTCAGTTTCTTGACCCCCGGCAGTTCGTGGAGTTTGGCGGTGAGTTCCGCTATCAGGGTTCGGTCATTGGGTGGTCCCTGAGGGTCGGCGACCTTGCGGTCATCCTCTTCTTCTCCGTCAGGAGAAGAAGAGGATTTATTCTTCTTCCGGTTGGTTATTGTTCTTATTGATTCTTGTTCTGGGTATCTGTGTGATACCTTTCGCTGAGACGGATCAGTGGGAGACGTATCAGCCCGATACGTATCAGACTGATCCGTATCGGTGGTAGACGTATCACCCTGATCCGTGTCGGTGGTAGATGTATCACCCTGATACGTATCAGCGGGAGACGTATCAGCGTGATCCCCACCCCCGGGGCCCGCCTCAACAGAAGTTTGGCCCACAGGGCGCAAATCGGCGGTGGGGGACCAACTGTTCCCCTCCACAGCCGCGGACCCTGAAGTGTCCCCAGCACGCTGCTGACCTCTTGCTTCCTCCGGCGGGTTCTTGAGCAGATACAGGTTTCCCAGCCCCCGGTACCCGGTTGCCTTGGGAACACGCTCTATCCAACCGTGATCGGCCAGGTAGTTCAGCGCTCTTATCACAGCCGCCCGGCTGATCCCGCATCCCTGCGCTATCGCTTCAATCGACGGCCACGCCTCCGACCGCTCATTTGCGCAGTGGGCCAGGTACAACCTGACGATTTTGGCGTGTACCGGCATGGGATGCGTAAACACTTCGTGAAAGTCCCAGAACCATCCGCCTCGCCTCGCATCCCTTACCCCAACCCGTTCCTGCGTGGAAGCTGCGGACTTTCCGCCAGCAAGTTCGCGCCCCATCATGCCCGCCTCCTTCACAGCAAGTTTTGGCAGGAGTCGTGCGGCGGACTCTCGTAGCCGGGAAGGCTGTGCACCACGTACAGGCATCGTCCACCCGCGCCAGATGCTCCTTCGACGTTTACCAGTCCCGTACGCCGGAGAACTTCGATCAAGCGGTGGAACTCGGCTTTGCCTACTCCCAATTTGCGCTGCAAGGCCCTTTCGCTCAGTGTCTCCGCCGGAGCCGCTCCCTGCGACTTGTCGGCCAGCCGGCACAGCCCCACGTAGAACCCTACCAGGCGCAAACCGCCTTGCTCGATCAGACAGTCCAGCACCTCCGGGTCAAAAAGGACGACCGGCCTCCGCCGCCCCCTGGCCAGCACTTCCCGTTGTTCGTCCACGCAAGCTCCCTCCATTCCACTTGTTTCAGCGGCGCCTTTCCCGAAACCAGGCGCTTTGCCAGCGCATCCCACCAACCGGGAAGCTCCACACCTCCCTTCCCACCCCGGGCCCCGGCAGTCCGGCACCCCCTGCAAGCATGCCAACGCACCGGGATAGCCAAAAACGTAACCCCCGGGCGACGTTGACTCTGGGACTCGCTCTTTGGATTCGGCCTCAGGTGACGGGCAAAACGGACCCCACCTGCGCCGCGTTAACTTTTCGAACGTGTAACCCGGCTGTGTTCTGCTCGGCTATGTACTTGGCTCAAACGCCCGGTCCCACCTCATTCCGGGAACCCAACCCGCTTGCCGTCAGGCCGCCTTCTTTCTCCTCACCGCCGAGAGGCTCTTCAACACGACCAGCCGCGGGGCGCCGCACGGGCCCCAGGTTTGAACGAGCACCGTCGGGCCGCGGCACCGCACGCGGTCACCTGGTTTGAGCAGGCTGGGATCCCGGCAGACCCAAGTGCGCAGTCTGACCTCGGTCCTTCGGCCGACGCCGGTCCCGGTCGCGATTCTCTCGGCGGTCCTGAAGATCACCCGGCTCGGCCTTACGACTACCCACCCTGGATGTTCGTCCCCGTCAACCTTTATGACCACTGCGTCGCGGGCTACCCTGCTCACCCTGCCCTCCAGGAGCCGGAGGGCCTCTTCCACGAGATCCTCGTCCACCACGGCCACCGGTTCGGGCCGGGAGGCCTCCCCGCCCGCCGGCGCCGCCAGGGCGTCCCCAGTGTCTTCCCCGGGCGGCAGCTCCGCCACCGGCCCGGAGACGTCCAGCCGGCCGTTGGCCACCGCGCCCGCGACGACCGCTTCGATGACAGCGTTTTGGTACTCACGCTCAACCTGGTAGCTGCCGGCGCCCGCGGGCTTCACCGCCGCGCACACGTCCGCCGGGGCACCCACCAGCCCCGTCGCCAGATCCTCCGGTCTCGCACGGAACACCGTCCGCCGGGAGCACATTGCGAGTCGCTGGATGATACCGGCTCGCTCCCTCCGCAGCACCGGCTGGGCCACCGCCACGCCCGCGCAGGCCGCCGCCAGCAGGCACTCCTTCCTGGTAATGCCAGGCGGAGGTGCGTCCCCACGCGCTACGCGTACCGCCAGGACCTGAATCGATGCCTCCCACTGCAATTGGGCGCGATTTCCGTTTTCGGCTGTCTTCGCATCGAGTTCCGCCCGCTCTTCCTCAGTGATCTGTCTGACCACCACCCGGCCCGACCGGGCCCCCCGGGGGCGCCGTCCACC
>JBFMCJ010000271.1 GCA_040754675.1 Bacillota bacterium | reverse complement strand
TCTGGGCCGGCTCCGGCCGCTTATCCGGTGCCCCCGGTTGAGGCGGCTCGTCCGGCCTGCCACGAGTGGCGGCGCGGCTGATCTCGCGGTTGAGCTCGCTCAGGCAGCGAGGGCAGAAGCGCCCGCTGTCAACGGGTGCGCCGCATCGCTCGCACCGGAGCGCGCCTTGGAGCTGTTCGAGGGTCATCTTGAGCCGGCCGGCACGCACCCAGCGGTGGATCTGGGCGATCTCCACCCCCGTCCGGCTGCTCACCTCCACCACCGTGGCGTTGCCGTGCCCGGCCAGGTACTCCTTCACTTTCTCGAACTCCTCTTGCTCCTGGGACAGGCACGTCGGGCAGATCTCCTCGACACCCGTGAACAGTCGCCCGCAGCGCGCGCAGTTCTTGATGGCCACGCCTAGCACTCCTCCCCGCCGTTTGAGTGCGGGCCGCCCCCACCTGCCAGGTCGGCATCGGTCAGCCCCACCGCGGCAACCAGGCCCAAGACCTTCCCGGCGCCTGCCCGCAGAAGCGCCCGGGCCGCCTCGTCCATGGTAGCCCCGGTGGTGTAGACGTCGTCCACCACGACCAGCGTCAGCCCCCTCACGGCGTCCGGCTGCCACACGGTGAACGCCCCGCGCAGGCTCCGCCGCCTCTCCCTCGCCGTCCGCAGGCTTTGGGCGCCGCCGTGTTGCGCCGCTTTGGCCCGGATCAACGCCTCCAGCACCGGAATGCCCGTCTCTTCACTGACCTCCATCGCCAGGGCGAGGGCCTGATTGTAGCCCCGGCGCTCCAGCCTTTTGGGGTGCAGCGGCACCGGCACCAGCGCGTGGGCCCGGCCGCCCAGCCTGGCGCGTTCAGCCACCTGCGCCATTGCGGCGCCAAGGGGCCTTGCGAGCTCCCGGCGCCCGTAGAACTTGAGCTGCTGGATCAGATCCCTCCACATGCCATCGTACACCGCCGGGGCCAAGCTGCAAGCGAACGGCACGGTGCGCGCCCGGCAGTCGTGGCACCGATCGCCCTGCTCCGAACGCAGCGGCTTGCCGCACCGGTCGCAGACCGGCCGGCGGATCCAGGCCACCAGGTCGAGGCAGGCGCCGCACAGGCCGAAGCGATCCTCCCGGGGGGTCGACAGGGTGCGGCCACAGTGAAGGCAGTGCTCGTCCGGAGGCACGAAAAGCCCCAAGAAGCGCCGGGCCCACGTGAAAGCCGTGGTGTTCACTGCCGACACTTCCCTCCGGGGAACGGAAGGAGTTCGAGATTGTTCGACGAACAGTGCAAGTCGTGCCGAGCGCCCGACAAAAGTCGACAAGAAACGTCGCTACTTGAGGAACTGGTTGCAGTTACGTGTTGAAACCAGACGTACAGGAATGACCGGCTCTTATCTCAGCTTCCATTGCTTAGCACAAACCGCTCCACGTACGCGCAACCACATGCAGCCGTTCGGGCGCTCGCACTTCCTTTCCTTTCGCAGGCCCTTCAACGTTCTTCGTTGTTTGACCTTCACGGGTTTTGCCAGATGGCTGTGCTCAGATACCGCGTGCCCGTGTCCGGCAGGACGGTGACGACGACGCCCTCGCTCAGGCCCGAGGCGACCCGGATCGCCGCCACCACGTTGGCCCCACCCGAACCGCCGGCTAAAATCCCCTCTTCCCGCGCCAGACGGCGTACCATCGCGTACGCCTCTTCGGTTGCCACGTGCAGCCGGCCGTCCAGCCAGGAGGGGTCGAAGATGCCCGGTACTTCGGCCACCTGCATGTTCTTGAGCCCCTCGAGGCCGTGCAGCGCCTCCAGCGGTTCGACTCCGATAACCCGAAGCTCCGGGTTCTGCTCCTTGAGGTAGCGCCCTGCCCCCATGAGCGTGCCGCTGGTACCCACCCCGGCCACGAACTGCGTGACCCGCCCCGCCGTCTGGTCCCATATCTCCGGCCCGGTCGTCTCGTAGTGGGCACGGGGGTTCGCCGGGTTGCTGTACTGGTCGGCCCACCAGAAGCGATCGGGCAACCTCTCCGCAAGCTCCCTGGCGCGCTGGCGAGAGCCCTCGGTCCCCTCCAGCGGGTCGGTCACGATCACCTCTGCGCCAAACGCCTCCAGCATGCGGCGACGTTCGGCGCTGGCGTTGGCCGGCAGGCACACCGTCACGCCGATCCCCAGGGCCGCGCCGATCATGGCGTAAGCGATGCCCGTGTTGCCCGAGGTGGCATCAAGGATGCGCCGCCCCCGGAGCAGCCCCCGCTGCACCGCGTCCCCCACCATGTACAGCGCCGCCCTGTCCTTGACCGAGCCGCCCGGGTTGAAGCCCTCCGCTTTGACGTAAACCTCCACCGGCGCACCCGCCGGCCAGACGCGCTGCAGCCTGATCAGGGGCGTGTTTCCGATGCGGTCGAGGAGGGGATGACCGGCAAAAGGCCGCCTCGTCCGTCTATCAATGCGCATCCGCTCGTGGTCACCCACCCAAATCGAAGCCGTCGCATTATACCAGCCGCAACAGCCCCGCCGCCCGGGCCCGCTCGTTCATTGCCGCGATGGATTCGACGGCGCGCCGCATGGCACGGCTCCTGGTGGCTGCGGCGAACAGAACGCGGCCTTCCGGTCGGTCCGGGCTGCGCCCGCACCGACCCGCCATCTGCACCAGGGCCGCCTCGTCGAACACCCCATCCTGGTCAGCAAACAGTACGAGCACGTCCACGCCGGCGAAGGTAACGCCCCGCTCAAGCAGCGTGGTGGTCACGAGCACCCGCTCCCGGGAAGCCGCAAACTCCGCCACGATGCGATCGCGCCCCGGGTGGCGGCTGTGGCAGGCGGAAGCGCGAAGCGCCCGCGCCACCTTCTCGACCCGCTCGACGGTAGGGCAGAAAACCAGCACCCGGGTGCCCGGGCGGCGGCCGTGGAGCCAGTTGCGGATGAACTCCGGCACGCGTCCGGGGTCGTCCGGCGCCTCTTCCCAGCGGCGCATGGCACCGTGAACCCAGATCTGGGGAACGGGGAGAGGCCGCCCGTGGTAGCGGGCCGGGATGTAAATGACCGTCCACCCACGCCGCCGAACGCGGTCAACCTGGGCCTGGCCCGGCGTGGCCGACATGATGACGCCGAACCCCCCTGGGTGAGCGGCCCTCTCCACCGCCATCCCCAGCATGTCGGAACCGGCGTAGGGAAAGGCATCGAACTCGTCCAGGATCACCAGCGCAAAGGCCCGGAAGAAGCGCAGGGCCTGGTGCGTCGTGGCGACGATCAGCTCCTGCCCGAGCGGCCGACTCCAGCCGCTGCCCGCTGCCTGGGCCCGCGAGCCGGCGCCTGACCTGCCCATGAGCAGCCTGACGGGCCAGCCTCTGAAGGCGCGTTCGGCCCGTGCCGCCACCTCGGCGGCAATCTCGCGGCGCGGCGTGGCAAACAGCACCCGGCCGCCCCGCTGGAGCACCTGGTCGGCGGCGCCGAAGGCCACCTCCGTCTTGCCTGCACCCGTCACGGCCCAGACCAGGCATCCGCCCGGCGCCCTCGGGTTGCCGCCCGCCTCGAACCGGACGCACACGCCCGCCTGCAGCGCCTCGAACGCCCGCCGCTGCGCCTCGGACAGGGACGCAACCAGCCGCGGATCGAGCCTGCCTCCCTCTCCGGGACACCCCTCATTCTGGGGGGCCTCCGGATCGAGCAGGGGCGCCTCCATCGCGTAGAGCGGCTCGCACCCCTTCGCCGTGCCCATCGCCGCGCACCGGCTGCACCGCGGGCAAAACGGGCTGCCGCAGTGCGCGCACTGCTCCGGGTAGATCCCGTCCCGGCTTCCGCAGCGCCGGCAGACCGCCCCGAGTTCGTCCACCTCGACGGCCGCGAATCGAAGCGCCGCACCGGCGCGGACCAGCGCTTCGGCGCTGCCCAGCGCCTCCTGCGGGCCGGTGCCGTGACTGCGGGCTATCCTGATCAGTTCGGAGCCCAGCAGGCACCGTCCGGTCAGCAGGGATCCGATCGCCCCGCCGCGCTCGTCCTCACCAGGCGGTGCATTCGCCAGCTCCCGGTACGCTTCGGGGTCCAGCCACACCACGCCGTCGCCGGGTAGCCCCATCCGCTCGAGGCCGGCCCCTACCGCTCGCGCGAAGCGCCGGAGCCGCAGGCCCCTGCCGATGGCTCCAAAGCCAAGACGCTCCACGGCTCGCTGCACCCACCGGGCTCCATACAGTGGCAGCGGGGAACTGACCCGCCGGATCGCGTCGGGTGCCGCCTCGAAGGGCATGACGAGGCTCTTCATGCCATGGGAGCCCGCCGTAACGCACACGGTGTAGCGCATTGCGCCGGTGCCTCACCCCCCGTGTTCGGCCGCGCGTTTTCTATTCTAACGTTATTAGGACGAACCTTCTGCCCCTTACGCGATACCGCAGGTATCCCCCAGCAGGCGACCCGCCAGCGGGCCGGGCACATGGAGCGCAGCGCCCCCGGGCGCGGGCGCAAGCTCAGCGGGCCTGGCGCGGCATGATCTCCAGCTCCTGGCGCAACTTCACGATGGAGCTGGCCGGCACGAACCCACGCACCACAACGTTGGCATAGACACTGGCGTGCGGCCCGATGAGCGTTCCCGGGCTCGTCACCGCATTGCAGCCCGTGGTGACCCCGTCCCCGATGATGGCGCCGAGCTTGCGAAGCCCCGTGGCGATGACCTCGCCGTTCGGCCCGCGCACGCTCACCTCGGTGCCGTCGTTTTTGAGGTTGGAAAGCTTGGTGCCCGCCCCCAGGTTGCAGTGGCGGCCCAGGATGGAATCGCCGACGTAATTGAAGTGAGGTGCCTGGGCCCCGTCCAGCAGGATCGAGGCCTTCACCTCCGTGGCGTGCCCGACGACGCAGCCCGCCCCGACCAGGACGTACTCCCGGATGTACGCCCCCTGCCGGATCACCGTGCCCGGGCCGATGATGGCCGGGCCTTTGACCATGGCCCCGCTTTCCACGACGCACCCTTCGCCAAGCTGCACGCGGTCCGACACGTATGCCCCCGGCATGATGGTGCCCGCCAGGGAAGGTTCCAGGTGTTCGTCGATGTAGCGGGGCAGGTTCGAAAGGGCCAGCCAGACGTACTCGAGGTTCTCCAGGAGCGACCGGTGCTCGAAGTCTTCCAGCCGGAAAAAGTATCCGGCCCTCCACCACTCCGTCATAGCGCGCTCGCTCTTAAGCCTTCCGTCCCGCAGGCGCCGTGACCTCGCTCAAACGCACCAGGCGCCCCGTCTCCCCGGATTCCAGCACCGCCATCGCGACCCGGAGCGCCGCAATGGCCTCACGGCCGCCCACGCGGACCTCACCGTCCTCGCGAATGGCCTGGATGAAGGCGGCCAGCTCATCTTCCACCATATCGTTACGCTGGTAGATGACCGCGTGTGGCTCCGGCGTATCCCGCTGCAGGAGCCACAAATACCCCAGGCTGCCGGGATCCACCCCGTTGGCATGCGGCACGCTGTCGAAAACCTTGGCGCCGTCCACCGTGGACCCCGGCTTGTCCGCCGCCGGCGGCAACTGGTCGCCCCGGGGCCGCATGGAAAGCGCCCCGTCCGGGCCAAGGACCTCGTGAAGCTCGTCCACCCGAACGTGAGGCGGCAGCCCCCAGCTCCACA
>JBFMCJ010000270.1 GCA_040754675.1 Bacillota bacterium | reverse complement strand
TTTACCGTCGCGGTGTTCGTCACGTACAGAGGGCGGCTCCTGCTCATGTTTCATCGCCGCTACCGCAAGTGGCTGCCCCCCGGCGGCCACATCCGGCCCGGCGAACTCCCCGACGAGGCGGCGGTGCGGGAGGTCCAGGAGGAGACAGGGCTCGTCGTGCGGCTGGCGGGCGAGCGCGCACTCCCGGTAGAGGTACCGAGGCAGCTCACCAGGCCGGAGGGCATCCAGCTCGAGGTGATCGAGCCCGGCCACGAGCACATCGACCTCATCTACTTCGCCGAGCCGCTCCAGGCCGGCGGCGTAGAGCCGTCGCTCCCCGAACTGCGGCCCAACAGCGAGGTGGCCGCCATCGGCTGGTTTTCGCTGCAGGAACTGGAGAAAATGGACCTGACCGAGGAGATCCGGCTCTGGTCCCGAAAGGCGCTACAGACGCCCCACCGCAGGCCTTCTGCCTAGGGCCTGCGGCCGCAGCCTGGCCAGAGGGAGGCCATCACGCGGGACGTGGAGAGTGTCCTGGTCGAGTGCGTTCCCAACTTCAGCGAAGGCCGGCGGCCGGAAGTCATTGCGGCCATCACGGAAGCCATCGCAAAGGTGAAGGGTGTCCGCGTCCTGGACACCGAATCCGACGAGGATCACCACCGTTGCGTCATCACCTTCGCCGGGCCCCTCGAGCCCGTCCTCGAGGCGGCCTTCGCCGGCGTGGCGGAGGCGGTGGCGCGCATCGACCTCCGGTCGCACACGGGCAGCCACCCCCGCATCGGGGCGGCCGACGTGGTGCCGCTGGTGCCCATCCGGGGCGTGACGCTGCAGGATCTGGTGCCGGCCGCCCGCCGCCTCGGCCAGCGCATCGCCGAGGAACTGGGCGTGCCGGTCTTCCTGTACGGCGAGGCGGCCACCTCCTTGAAGCGGCGGGACCTGAGCTTCCTGCGTCGCGGCAACTTCGAGGGACTGCAAGAGGCCATGGACACCGATCCCGAACGCCGCCCGGACTTCGGGCCGGCCCGGGTGCACCCCACTGCGGGCGGCACGGTCGTGGGGGTGCGGCCGCCCCTTGTTGCCTACAACGTGGAACTCAACACGGGTGAACTGGAAGTCGCCAAGGAGATCGCCCGGCGCGTCCGGGAGTCGAGCGGCGGCCTGGTGAACGTGCGCGCCATCGGCGTCAAGCTCGAAAAGCGCGGCACCACCCAGGTCTCCATGAACCTGCTGGACTACCGCAAGACCCCCGTCTATCGCGCCTTCGAGCTGGTCGCGGCGGAGGCCCGGCGCTTTGGCGTCGCCGTCCGGTCAAGCGAAATCGTGGGGCTGGTGCCGGAAGACGCGCTCATCGAGTGCGCCGAGTACTACCTGCAGCTCGTCCCTCCCTGGAACCGGCGCCAGATCCTCGAACGCCGGCTGGCCGAGGCGGAGGCGGCCGACCGGGCCGAGCAGGGCGGGCTCCCGCAGCGGGCAGAGGATGGATGAGGGAGCAAGCTCGTGGCAGCACCGTTGTCCTCGCGGGCCCGCAGCCGGCTGTATGCCGACCTGCTGGTCAGGCGGGCCTCCCAGCTGGTGACGCTGGCTGGCCATTCCGATCGCCCGATCCGGGGCGCCGTGGACGAAGCCGCCCTCGGCATCGTCGAGGACGGGGCGGTGGCGTGTGCGGGCGACCGCATCGTGGCCGCCGGCCCCACCTCCCGGGTCGAAAGCCGCATCGCGTGGGACTCCCGCACGGCCGTCATCGACGCCCGGGACCACGCCGTCATCCCCGGCTTCGTGGATTGCCACACCCACTCCCTGTACGCCGGCGACAGGGCCGCGGAGTGGGCCAGGAGGCTGCGGGGCGAGAGCTACCTTACGATCCTGCGCTCGGGCGGAGGCATCCTGAGTACGGTGCGGCGCACCCGGGAAGAGCCGCTGGATGGCCTGGTGCAGGCCGCGGTCCAGCGCCTCTTTCGTATGGTGCGCTCGGGAACCACCACGGTGGAAATCAAGAGCGGTTACGACCTCACCCCGGCGGGGGAAGTGCGCCTGCTCGAAGCCGTCCGAGCCTGCGCCGAACTCGTGCCCATCCAGGTGGTGCCCACCTTTCTCGGCGCGCATGCGGTTGCCCCGGAGTATGCGGGTCAGCCTGACCGCTACGCCGCTCTGGTGGTGGACGAGATGCTCCCGGCATTGGCCGCCAGGCCCGAGCTGGCGCGGTTTTGCGACGTCTTCTGCGAAGAGGGGGCGTTCGACGCCGATCAGTCCCGGCGGATCCTAAACAGAGCCCGAGAGCTTGGCTTTGCGCTGAAAATCCATGCCGACCAGTTCCACGCCGGGGGCGGCACCCGCCTGGCCGCGGAACTGCAAGCCGTCAGCGCCGATCACCTGAACTTCGCAACCCCCGAGGAACTCTCGCTTCTGGCCGCATCCGGCACCGTGGCAGTCCTCCTGCCCGGTGCGGAACTCACCATGCGAAGCGCCAAGCGCCCGCCCGTTGAGGCCATGCGCGAGCTCGGCGTCCCGATGGCCGTCGCGACGGACCACAACCCGGGGACGAGCCCCATCGAGTCCATGGCGCTGGCGTGTGCGCTGGCCTGCCCGGTGCTGGGCATGACGCCGGAGGAGGCGCTGGCGGCGGGCACCATCAACGCCGCCCACGCCCTCGCCCTGGGCCAGGAGGTGGGCAGCCTCGAGGTGGGAAAGCGTGCGGACCTCGTGGTGCTCACCGGCCCCTCGTACCTGCACCTGCTTTACCGCCTGGGCGTCGACGGCGTGGAGGCGGTGGTGGGCGGGGGCCGCGTCGTGTGGGCCGGCGGAGGGGGCGCAGGCCCGTTGTCCGGGACCGCCCAAAAGGAGCGCGAGGATGTCACGTGAACAGGAGGTCGCACGGCGCCGGGAGCGGGCGCGCCAGGAAGGCCTGAGGGCCGAACTGGTCAGCGGCGAGCCGTTCCTTGGGCGGTACCGGGTGACGGGGCGATCCGGGCGCGCGCACGAGGTAAAGTTCCGCTGGGCAAGGGGCGCGGCCTGCAGGTGCGACTGCCAGGACTACGAGACGAAGGGCCTCGGAACGTGCAAGCACATCGAAGCGGTATGGCTACACCTGGAAGAGCACCTGGGCCCCGAACGCCTCTCCCAACAGGCTGCCCGCGCCTCCCGTCCGTCGTGGGCGGGCGCCGTGCTGGACGGGGGTTCTGCCGTCTTCTTCGACCTCGAAACGCAGCGCATCTTTGAAGAGGTGGGCGGCCGTCACCACCTGGACCGGCTGGGCGTCTCGGCGGCCGTCACGTACAGCGACGCGGACGGGGGTTTCCGGGATTACCTGGAGCAGGACGTGCCGGCCCTCATCGAGCGGCTGCTGCGGGCGCCGCTCATCGTGGGGTTCAACGTCCTGCGGTTCGACTACGAGGTGCTGGCCGGCTATTCGGCGCAGGCCGACAGGCTTTACGGGGTTCCAACGCTCGACCTGATGCTCGAGCTGGAGCAGAGCCTCGGTTGGCGGCCGGGGCTGGAAAGCCTGGCGCGGGCCACGCTGGGCACGTCCAAGCTGGCGACGGGGCTGGAGGCGGTGGAGTGGTTCCGGCAGGGGAGGTTGAGCGACGTGGTGCGCTACTGCCGGGAAGACGTGGAGATCACCCGCCGGCTTTTCGAGTTCGGGCTTTCGCAGGGGTATTTGAAGGTCGTCGACCGCCAGGGGCAGGAGCTTTCGGTTCCGGCCTCGTGGCGTGCCGGCGCCGCGGCGTGAGGAGGAGGCGTTTCGGGGTGGCGCTTCGGGTCAGGGTGCGGCTGTTTGCAGCGCTTGCCGAACGGGCGGGCGGGCGGCGGGAGGTGTGGCTGGAACTCCCCGGCAAGGCCACGGCGCTTGACGCATGGGAGGCGCTGGAGCGGGCGCTTGGGTCCCCCTTGAACTTCCCGCGGCAAAGCGTGCGCGTCGCCGTCAATCTGGTCTATGCGCCCTGGGAACGGGTGCTTGCCGATGGCGACGAGGTGGCGTTCATCCCGCCCGTGGCCGGCGGGAACGGAGCCGCGGGAAGGGCGGCCGGCGCCGCGCCCGTACGGGTCATCCTGACCGCCGAGCCGCTCGGCGCCGACGCCGTGGTGGACTCCCTCGTAGCCCCCGAGATGGGCGCCATCGCCGTCTTCGTCGGCGCCGTCCGGGAGTGGACGGCGGCGGCTCCCGGGGGATCGGGCGGGCAGGCAGGCGGCCAGGCCCGCCGCACGCTCGAAATCCTTTACGAGGCGTACGACGAGATGGCGCGGCGGGAGATGGACGCCATCGGGCGCGAGGTGACGGCCCGCTGGCCCGGGGCCCGGGTGGTCCTGGCGCACCGCACCGGGCTTTTGCGGCCGGGCGACGTGAGCCTGGTGATCGCCGTGGCCGCGCCCCACCGCGCGCCGGCCTTCGAGGCGGTGCGCTGGGCCACCGACGAGTTGAAGAAGCGGGTTCCCATCTGGAAAAAGGAGCGCTACGAGGACGGCGAGGAGTGGGTCGGCCTCGGTGCCTGAGGGCCTACGGGGACGGGCGCACCAGGGGAACGAAGAGCACGGGCAGGATGTTGTCCATCTCCACCCGGTCCTCCAGCTTGCGAACCAGCCACAGCACCTGCCCCTCGCGCCGGGGACCCACCGGCACCACCAGCCGCCCGCCGACCTTCAACTGGTCCAGGAGCGGCGGCGGGACGTGATCCGGTGCCGCGGTGACCACGATGGCGTCAAATGGGGCTTGTTCGGGCCAGCCGAGGTATCCGTCCCCCACCCGGATCTGAACGCTTGAATATCCGAGCCGGCGCAGCCGTTCAGCAGCCGACAGCGCGAGCTCCGGGATCACGTCGATGGAGTAGACGTAAGGCGTCAGTGCCGCGAGCACTGCGGCCTGATAGCCCGAGCCGGTCCCGACCTCCAGCACCCGGTCGCCGGGCTTGAGCGCCAGAAGCGTGGTCATGAGGGCCACGATGTAGGGCTGGGAGATGCTCTGGCCCCATCCGATGGGCAGGGCCCGGTCGGCGTACGCCACCGCTTGATAGGCAGCCGGCACGAACCGGTGGCGTGGCACCCGGGCCATCGCCGCCAGAACGCGGGGATCCAGGTGTTCCGACTGCAGCGCGGCGGGCGCCACGGCACCCGCCTCCTTTACGCCGGCGAGCCTACAGGTTCGGGTTTGGATTCGTCCCGGACGGGTCCAGCTCCTGCGCGGCCGTCTGCGGCCCGGCCGGCGGCGCAGGGGCGCCGAGTTGTGCAGCGGGTTCCACGGGGCGAACCGAGACCCCGGACGGGGCGAGGCTGAGAAGCACGAGCCCTCCGGACGGCGAGACCGGAGGAACGCCCATCAGGTGCACGCCATCCACCAGCCGGTGCGTGAGCGTCTCGTCGCCAAACAGCACCCAGGTCTCGACCCCTTCCCGCAAGGCCAGCGAAAGCCACCGCACGAGCATCTGCCCCTCTTGCTTCTGAGGCCAGGCGAGCGGGGAGGTGGGGGTCAGCACGAAAAGCCGGCGGATGCGCTCAGACTTTGCGCGGCGCAGCTGGTCGGCCACCCAGTCCCAGCGTGCGGCCCAGGGAGCCAGGATGATAAAGCGGCTCGACGCGCGGGTCGCTACGGAGTTCGCTGAACCCAGG
>JBFMCJ010000269.1 GCA_040754675.1 Bacillota bacterium | reverse complement strand
ACGAGCACTACTGGCGTCCGGGCCTACCAAAGGCGGATAAGCTGATCTACAGGGTCTTCGTGGATCGCAACATCGGCATCCTCAACCTCCAGAGCGGAGAGATCGACATTCTCAACGCCATTCCGGCTCGCAACGTCGATGCGCTCCGAAAGGACCAGAGCGTGCGCCTGGTCATTGAGCCCAGCCTGGGCTACCAGGGCATCTGGCTCAACGTCACGAAGCCGCCGTTCGACAACCTCTTCCTCCGCAAGGCCCTCGAGGCTGCCACCGACCGAGACGTGCTGATCCGGGCCGCGTTGAACGGGCTTGCCGTGCCCTCTTATGGGCCCTTCCCGCCCGCGTCGCCGGTCAACGACGGCGGATCCCCGCCGGAGCGCGACCTGGCCAGGGCCCGGGAGTACCTGAAGCGCGCCGGTTACCCCAACGGCTTCAGCTTCACGCTGAGCATCACGCCGGATCCGGCCGGGCAGCTGGTCGCCCAGGTCCTGCAGAACATGTGGGCGGAGGCCGGCATAAGAGCCCAGATCGAACAGGTCGAGTGGGGCCAACTGCTGGACAAGATGGATAAACTGACCTACCAGGCGACCCCGGTGGGATGGAGCGGACGGGCGGAGCCTGACCAGAACATCTACGCCTTCTTCTACACCAATGGCGGGTTCAACAACTCGGGCTACTCAAACCCCACGGTGGACCAGCTCCTGGACCAGTCCCGCCTTGCCGGCAACCTGGCGGATCGCAAGCGCATCTACCATGATGTCCTCACCGTGCTGCGCGACGAGCTTCCCTACATCTACCTGTACCACCCCAACGTGGTCATCGCGCTGCGCCGTGACGTTCAGGGCTTCACTTACATCCCCGACGGCCTCATCCGGCTGGCGCCGGTGACAAAGTAGACGAAGTAGGCAGCGGAGAGCGAGCGTTAAGGGAGGAACTGGGTATGGCGGGCTTTCTGGCGCGGCGCTTCCTCTTGACCGTTCCGGTGCTCTTTCTCGTTTCCCTCTTTGTCTTTTCGCTGCTTCACTTCATCCCCGGTGACCCGGCAACGGTCATCCTCGGCCCTGAAGCGCCAGCCGAAGCCCGCCTTGCGCTGCGCCAGAAGCTCGGCCTGGACCTTCCGCTGCCGGTTCAGTACCTCCGGTGGACGGGTAGGGTGCTGCGAGGCGACCTGGGCCGGTCGCTGGTGGACAATCAGCCCGTTTCCCTGCTCATCGCGCAGAGGCTTCCGGCGACCCTGGAGCTGGCCGTCTTCTCCTTCGCGCTGGCCACTGCCATCGCGCTGCCTCTCGGGATCCTGGGCGCGGTTCGGCGGCGCACCGTGACGGACTACGCCAGTTCAATCTTCGCCCTGGCGGGATTATCTGTCCCCCACTTTTGGTTGGGCATCCTCCTCATCATCCTCTTCGCCTTGCGCCTGCGGTGGCTTCCCGCTTCCGGATACGTACCGCTCACCGACAGCCTGGCCCGAAACCTGGCCGCCATGGTCCTTCCCGCCGTCGCCACCGGCTTTCGTTCGGCCGCAACGGTCGCGCGGTTCATGCGCTCGAGCCTGCTGGACGTGCTGCGAGCGGAGCACGTTCGTACGGCGCGGGCCAAGGGCCTGCCCGAATGGGCCGTCCTGCTCCGCCACGGCGTACGCAACGCGCTCATTCCGGTCATCACGGCCAGCGGGCTTCAGGTGGCGGGGCTGTTGAGCGGACTGGTCATCACCGAAACGATCTTCACCATTCCCGGGTTCGGGCGCCTCATCGTGGACGCCATCTTCACCCGGGACATCCCGGTGGTTCAGGGGGCGGTGCTGGTATCCGCCCTGATGGTCATCGGCATCAATCTGGTGGTGGATGTTCTTTACGCGCTGGCCGACCCCCGGATCAAGGTTTCCACCCTGGGAGGGACAGCTTGATGGCCGCCGTTCGCCCTGCAGCGGCCGAGTTGGTGACGCTGCCGGCGCCCCGTCTGGTGGGGGTTGCCGACTTCTGGAAGCGGTTTTCGAAAAACAAGGCAGGCGTCTTCGGTGCTGCCGCCGCAGCGCTGCTGGTGGCCATCGCGCTCGCAGCCCCGTGGCTGGCCCCTTATCCCTCCAACTTGCAAGATTACGATGCCATCATGCAGCCGCCAAGCTGGGCCCACTGGTTTGGCACTGACGAACTGGGAAGAGACGTCCTCTCCCGGGTGATCTTCGGAACCCGTGTGTCGCTGAAGGCCGGCTTCTTTTCCGTTGCCATTGCCGTTGCGGTGGGGCTTCCCGTGGGCCTGGTCAGCGGGTACTACCGTGGCGTGTGGGACGAGATGGTGCTGATGCGGGTGGTGGATGCCCTCCAGGCCTTCCCGTTTCTCATCCTGGCCCTGGCCATGGTGGCGGCGCTGGGCCCCGGGCTTGGAAACGCCATCATCGCCATCGGCATCGGGTTTGTGCCGAGCGTCATCCGGGTGGTGCGGGCGCAGGTCATGCAGGTGCGCGAGCAGGAATTCATCGCGGCCGCCCGGGCCGTGGGCGCTTCAGACCTGCGGATCCTGTTCGTTCACGCGATTCCCAACTGCCTCGGGCCGGTTCTGGTACAGGCCTCCCTGGCCGTAGCGGCGGCCATCATTGCGGAAGCGGGACTGAGCTACCTGGGGCTGGGTGTGCAGCCCCCTGATCCGAGCTGGGGCTCCTCGCTGCGCTTTGCCCAGGGTTATCTGCAGACCGCTCCCTGGATGGCCTACTGGCCGGGCGCCGCCATCTTCGTCGCGGTCCTGGCCTTCAACCTCCTGGGTGACGGCCTGCGTGACGCCCTCGACCCCAGGCTCCGAGGGGAGTAACCCCGCCGAGGTGCAGGCCCGGGCGGACGTGCAGCAAGCCACTGGCCGCGGCCGGGATGTTTGTGCACGCCGCGTTGGCTCGGGAAGCCGTGCCTGGTCGGTGCACGCAACGCATTGGGCCGGATCCCGGACCGCAACTCTGCTACCCCGTAATTCCACCGGACCAGCCGTCGGAATCAGCTACACAAGTGAAGCCGGGGTGCCAAGCCGGGCCACCCGGAGGCAGGGGCGCGGCCTGTGGCTGCGCCGAATGCTCCGGAGGGGGCCCTCCGGTAAACGGAGAGCGGCGGGTGAGACGGCCCCGCCGACCCCCATGTGCTGCCGTTGCGCCTCCCTACCTCGGTCTTCAAGGGGCTGCGCCCGGTCGCCCACTCCAACCCGGACTCGTGGGGGACCGGAGGCGCGAGCCACCTCTGTCGAGGACCGGCGGGGGCGGGTGGAGGCGGGGCTGGAGGGGGAGCCTCGCCACGTTGCCGCTTCACCAGGGGCCTCGGGCTCCTCCCTTGCAGGCGCTCCGAAAAGGCCGCGACCTGATGGGCCGCATATCGGAAGAGCTTCAAAGCATTGTGGACCGCGGCGACCAGCGCAAACTCCCGCTCACACTCCACCGGGCTTCGCCGCGAAAGGCGCCGAAAACCCCTCGCCTGTTTGATCTGGCCCCATACCGGCTTCACCACGGCCTTCCGCTTGCCGCAAATGCGCAACCCGGTGTCGGCCAGAGGCTTCGGGAAAGGTTCGATGCGGAAGCCGAAATCCTGGTCCTGTCAGATTCTTAATCAGACGGGCTCTCACCCAGAGTTCGCCTGCAGCGCAGGGTGCCTCCTCCCGAGAAAAGCAGGGGATCACGTACCCATGGACCTCGAGGCCCACGCCCTGCGCGGGGGGTGTGCTACAATGGGTGCGCAGCGGCTGCGCCTCTTTTGATGAAGGGACTGTCATGACTGACTCCATTGCGACGTACCTGAGGGGTCATCGGGCCAGGGTCGCCCGTGAAAGACGACTTCGCCGGGCTCGCTACGAACGTGCCCGTGCGCAGGCCGAGGCAATGGTGGTGGCGCTTGTCGAGCGCTACCCTGTTACGAGGGTCTGGCTTTTTGGCTCGATCCTGGACCCGGGGCGCTTCGACGAGCGGTCGGACATCGACGTTGCCTGCGAGGGCCTGCCTCCGGAGAGGTACCTGGAAGCCTTTGGCGTGCTGGAGAGTACCGGGCCGCTTCCTTTCGACCTCGTGCGGGTCGAGAGCTGTTCGCCTACCCTGGCCGCACGCATCCGGCGGGAGGGGGAACTGGTGCATGGGGATCCTTGAAAGCGGCGGAGGGGGGTATGGGGTCCTCCTGGCGGAGCTTCGTCAGGATTGGGCTACTGTGCGACACCTCATCGACGAGGCGCTTAAGGTTGCCGAATTGAAGCAGACAGAGCAGCGGCCAGAGGTCGCGCAGGCCCTGGTCAATTCGGTCGCCCTCTCCCTGCACCACGTCTATTCCGCCCTCGAAGCAAGCTTTGAGCGAGTCGCCCGGTACCTCGATCGGCTTGTGCCGCACGGCAGTGACTGGCACGACGAGCTCCTGCGCCAGATGGCGCTGGAGATACCCAACGTCCGGCCCGCGCTACTTTCCACCCGACTCAAGGCGAGCCTCGACGAGTATCGTCGGTTTCGACACGTCGTCCGCAAGGGGTACGAACACGCCTTGGAGTGGGACCGCATGGCTCACCTGGTGCGAGAGCTGCCCCAGCTACGGGACGACCTTGAGCAGGCCTTCCGCCAGTTTGAGACCTACCTGTCGAGCATGATCGAGGCTCTCAGCGAGGAAGGTCCCGGCTCCGCCGGCGGGTGACCGTGTATCGACGCCCTACCGCAGCATGATGCGGCAGGGAGGGGTGAGTTCGCAGACGATGCGGATCGAGTTTCTTTACTGGGAGCAGTGCCCATCGCACGAGGAGGCGCTGCGGCGCCTGAGGCAGGTGCTTCAGGAAGAGGGGATCGAGGATCCGGTCGAGATCATCCGGGTAGATACCGACGAGGATGCTGAACGCCTGCGTTTCCCGGGCTCGCCGACCATTCGCTTCGACGGGGTGGACATCCAGCCCGAAGGAGCCCAGCGCATGGGTTCGGCGCTAACCTGCCGCACGTACTGGGTGAACGGGCGGGTTTCCCCCCTGCCTACCGCCGAGATGATTCGGGAAGCGCTGCGCCGAAGCTTGCAGAGACGCCAGTCTCCGACGCGCTGAACCGAGCTGCCAGCACGTGCACAGCCCGACCAGAGCGTCAACCCCCGGTGGAGACCGCCAGCTCTCTCGGCCGCCGGCTGACCTGGAACGGTGATGTTTGACGACAGCCGCCACCTTCCGGACCTCCCCGAGGCATAGGGTGTTCACCTGCAGGGCCTGCTTTCCCTGAGCACGACCCCCCACCAGCCTGGAGTACCACGCGGGCGCCCTCTGGCAGGCGTTCGTGGCGTGGGGCGCGGCCCGAGGGGTGCACCTGGTCGACGACGGCCTGGCCGGCATCTGGGCCCGGTTTTCGCGACGCGCGGGCCGTTCCCCGCCGACTCGCACCCCATGGGCACGGGTTTCTCTGGCCGTTTCTGAAACAGTTCCGACCTTGTTTCTGAATCATGCAAGAAACTACCTCGTCGTATCAAATCGAGGGGTCCACCCGGGCCGACGGTCGCGGCGAGTGCATCTGGGACCGTTTTGCGGCCGCGGGACGAGTGCTCGGGGGTGCAAGCGGTTACCCCGCCTGCGATCACTACCGGCGCTGGCGGGAGGACGTGGCCCTCATGCAGCGACTGGGGCTGCGGTCCTATCGCTTCTC
>JBFMCJ010000268.1 GCA_040754675.1 Bacillota bacterium | reverse complement strand
CGGCCCGTGCGGGTGCGGGCACTGGCCCGCCAGGAACGGCCCCAACAAACGCGCCAAGAAGCACGAAACCTACGGCGGTTACGACTGCTACAGACACCCGGCATGGTGATCGCATGGTAGGCCCCCCGGTTCTGGCGATGTTAGGTATTATTATACATTTCCATGGATACCGGTGCAATGGTGGTGGCGGGCCAGCCAGTGAAACTCCCGTTCTGATGTCTCAGTTTTCTGCGTGCGGCCCGCCGGTGAGGGTTCGACCCGGTCCCGGTCCACCGGGACAGCTTGCCCTGCCTGCGCAGTGCTCCGGTCACCGGAAACCCGCGAAAAACCCGCGCTGCTATTGCGCTCTACACCCTGGTGAGCAGCGGGGATGACTGGGATCGCTACGAAGCCCTGCAGTGGCGGGCGGCGGAGCGGTATGCCGCCGCGAACCCCGACGATCCGGACGTCCCCGAGCTACTGCGAAGGGTGCGCCACGACCGGGACACATACCTCCGCTGGGGTCGCAAGACCCTTGGATGGTGCGTGTACCTTTTCCGCCGGTGACACCCGGGGCGCGTCAACCGGCCACGACACGGCGGCGCAGTGCGGCGTGAATACTGAGGTGGCCTGGACGTCCTGTAGGGCGGGTGATAGGACTACCCTCGGAACTTCCTCGGAGAGCAGTAAGGCCCCGTGGCCCGCGGTCCACGGGCGGGCCGTGCGTCGTGACGCAGGACGGGGTCGGGTTACCACGCATGAGCAGCCGGTGGGACGGCGCGAGCCCGCCCTGGCTTCGCAGGTCCCGGAGGCTGCGTCGTCGAGCCACGCCCTGCTCTGGTCACCCGGCCTCTCCCCCGGGCCGGCAGCAGGATCGCCCTTCCGAGCAGCGGAAGCCCCCGGGCGCGGTGTATGCACCAGGGGACCACGGCGCCGCGGCGAGGGAGAACGGGCAAGATGGCTGTGAACCGGCAGCCCGGCCGTCTTCGGGTGGGAACCTCCGGATTCAACTATCCTCACTGGAAGGGGCGGTTTTACCCGCCAGACCTGCCCTCGGCCCGGTGGCTCACGTACTATGCTCAACACTTCACCACCGTCGAACTCAACGTGACCTTTTACCGGCTCCCGGGTGAGCAAGCCTTTCGTCGCTGGGCCGCCAGCGTGCCACACGCTTTCCGCTTCGTCCTGAAAGGCAGCCGGTTCATCACCCACATCAAGCGCCTCAAGGATTGCGACGAGCCCCTGGAGGCCCTTTTCCGGAACGCCGGTCCCATTGGTCAGCAGCTCGACGTGGTGCTCTGGCAGCTGCCGCCGCGGTTTCGGGCCGACCCTGAGCGCCTGGAAACGTTTCTGGAGCAGCTTGACAGGTGGACGTTTCGGCATGCCTTTGAATTCCGCGACGCCTCCTGGTTCGAACCTTCCGTACTGGAGGTCCTGCGGCAGCACAACGCGGCCGTGGTGATGGCCGACTGGCCGTTTCCCGACGTGGACATTCAGCCCACGGCCAACTGGATCTACCTGCGCCGACACGGGCCGGCCCCGCCCTACGCCGGCAGCTACCCCGACGAGATCCTGGCAAGGGATGCGCAGGCCATCGGGGCCTGGCTGCGCTGCGGCATGGACGTCTTCTGCTTCTTCAACAATGACGTGGGCGGCTACGCCGTAGAGGACGCGCGGCGGCTTCAGGCTCTGGTGGGGGATGTCCCTGGACATTTGACCCATGACCCGAACTCAAGGGGTCAGGTACCCTGATAGAGGCGCCGTCAAGACTGTAGATCCATTTCGGGGGCTGTGTATGGAAACACCACGTCAGTCGCCAAGGCAGGCATCCATGCCGTCTATCTACCACAACTGGATGAGCTGGCTGTCCACCGGCCTTGCGGGGTACACCCTCTCGCTCATGGCCATCCTGCACCTGACCAACGTCCTGCTCGGCCGGCCCAACCCCTATCTGGGCGTCCTGACGTACCTCGTGCTGCCCGTGCTGTTCTTCCTCGGGCTTGCCGGCATCGTGGTCGGCATGTGGATCGAGGCCAGACGCCGCCGGCGAGAGGGGGTTGCCCCCCTTCTGCCCGTCATCGACCTCAACGCCGTCGTTCCTCGGCGGCGCTTCGTGCAGTTCTGGGTCGGGAGCTTCGGCTTCGTGGTTTTGCTGTCGTTCACCGCCTACAGCGGGTATCACTACACGGAGTCCGTGCAGTTCTGCGGCGAGACCTGCCACACCGTCATGAAGCCCACCTACACAGCGTACCAGGGTTCGGCGCACGCCCGGGTGCCCTGCACGGAGTGCCACATCGGCCCGGGCGCAAGCTGGTGGGTTCGCAGCAAGCTCTCCGGCACGTATCAGGTGTATGCCTACGTGTTCGATCGGTACGAGCGGCCTATTCCCGTCCCGATTGAAAGCCTGCGCCCGGCCCGAGATACCTGCGAGGAGTGCCACTGGCCGGCCAAGCTCTACGACTCGGTGCTGCGGCGCCGCCGCTACTTCTCTGCGGATAAAGCCAACACCGCGTGGGAGGTGCATCTGGAGATCCCGGTCGGAGGCGGGCGTAGAGCGCTGGATGTGGACGGGGTTCACTGGCACGTGCTCCCGCAAAACCAGGTGCAATACGTCGCCTCCGACGCTCGCCGCCAGGTGATCCCCTGGGTGAAGGCCATCGGGCCTGATGGGCGGGAAGTGGTCTTCGAAGACGTCGAGCAGCCCCTCGACCCCGCCGTGCTGGCCACCGCCGAGGTGCGCCGCATGGACTGCATCGACTGCCACAACCAGCCCAGCCACGTCTTCAAGCCGCCCGTCCGGGCGGTCGATGAGGCTCTGGCGTTCGGGGCCATCAGCCCCAGGCTCCCCGAGATCAAGGCGGCCGCCGTGAGCGCCCTGACGGCCTCCTACCCGTCGCAGGAGGCCGCCGAACGCTCCATCCGGTCCCAGCTCACGGAGTTCTACCAGACGAACTACCCCGATGTGGTACGGTCGGATCCTTCGCTGCTCGAGACGGCGATCCAGGAGCTAACGGACATTTACAGGGCCAACATCTTTCCCGAGATGAAGACGGACTGGCGGGCGTACCCGAGCAATGCCGGGCATCTTTTCTCGCCGGGGTGCATGCGCTGCCACGACGGCAAGCACAAGAGCGCCGACGGCGCGGTCATCCCGGCCGACTGCGACACGTGCCACCGGATCGTCGCGCAGGGGCCGCCCGACCGCCTCGTCACCAACCCGTCCGGCATGCCGTTCGTTCACCCCATGGACGAAAGCGAGATAACCGAGCCGGAGGCGTGCTGGGAGTGTCACGACGGCACGGCCTATTAGCCCGATGGCGCGCCCGGGGCTACTGCTCGCCCCGGGCGCTGTACATCAGCTCGTCGTAGCGCTGCAGCATCCGGGCGGCCGAGAAGCGTTCGACGACGTCGGCGATGCTGTTGTGCATCATCTCGACCCACCGCGCGCGGTTCTGCTCGTAGGTCGGCAGGACTTCCTCGAGCAGCGTTTCGTAGAGCGAGCGGGCGTCGTGCTCGTCTGCGTCGGGGCCCTCGTACCCGCCGCCGATCTGCCAGCCGTTTTCGCCGTGGCGGCAGGCCTCGGGCCACCACCCGTCCAGCACGCTGAAGTTGAGGACGCCGTTGATGGCGGCCTTCATGCCGGACGTCCCCGACGCTTCCATGGGGCGGATGGGGTTGTTGAGCCACACGTCCGAGCCCCGGGTCACCATGCGGGCGATCTCCATGTCGTAGTCCGGCACGAAAACGACACTCCTGGGATAGCGCCGGGCCATGGCCAAAAGCTGCCCGACGATCTCCTTGCCCCGGTCGTCGAGAGGGTGCGCCTTCCCCGAGAAGATGACCTGAACCCGGCCCGACTCCAGGTACGGCCCGATGACGTCCGGCTCCCGGAAGATGAGGTCGGCACGCTTGTACGGTGCGGCCCGCCGGGTGAAGCCGACGAGGAGCCGGTCGGGGGAGAGCCGCGTGCCTGTGCGCCGCTCGATGAAGTCGATGAGTTGTGCCTTCAGCGCCGAATGAACGCCCCACAGGTCGCCGCCCGCGGCAAACGCCCTGGCCATCCGGGGATCCTGCCAGGTCGGGACGTGCACGCCGTTCGTGATGCCCTGGATGGGAGGAGCGCCGGTCACGTCCGCCCACATGCGGCGGGCTGTGCGGCCGTGCAGCTCCGAGACGCCGTTGGCAGCCCGGGACAGGCGCAGTGCCGCGACCGTCATCTGGAACGGGTCGCCGCCGATGCGGATCATCTGCCGGCGATTCAGGCCGCAAAACGCCCCCATGTACTCCAGGAGCGCGAGCGGGTGCGTTTCGTTGCCTTCCTTGACCGGCGTGTGGGTCGTGAAGACGATACGCCGCCGGGCGGCCTGCCACGCCTGGTCAAACGGCAGGCCCTTCTCCATGTGCTGGCGGATCAGCTCCAGGCCCGCCAGGACGGCGTGCCCCTCGTTGAAGTGGTAGATCTCGACCTCCAGCCCCAGCGCCTGAAGCGCCCTCACCCCGCCGATGCCCAGCACCATCTCCTGGGCGACCCGCTCCTCGGCGAACCACCCGTAAAGCTGCCCCGTAATCCAGCGGTCGGCGTTCGCGGGGAGGTTGGTGTCCAGCAGGTAAAGCGGGGCGTGGCGCGGACCGCTGGACCGGCCCGAGCCATCCAGGCGCCACACCTTGATGTGCACGGGCCGCCGGCGGATTTCGACGGTCACCTCGACGCCCGTCTCCTCCAGCTCGTCCTTGATCCGGTCGTACAGCGGATACGCATCCACGACCCGGCCGTCCTCGATGATCTGCCGGACGTAGCCTTGCCGCCAGAGGATGCCCACGCCCACCATGGGGAACTGCGCGTCGTGAGCTGCCTTCAGAAGGTCGCCCGCCAGGATGCCGAGCCCCCCGGCATAGAGCGGGAAACGGGCATCCAGGCCGAATTCCATGCACAGGTACGCGACGCGGACGCGCTGCGGCATGATGGCCGTCACCCCTCTCAAATCCTGTGCAGCAACCGCCGGGCTCCATCCACCGCGGGGGCGTTCGCTCCCCAAGGTGCCGGCTCCTAGTACTACCTCGTTTCTTCGACGAAACTCGGGGCTCCACGCAGGAGGAAGGGTAGCCCGGTGAGCAAAGCTTTGGGTCACTCCCTCCGAGGGGGTGATCTCCATGGTGGCACTCAAGCCCGGGGCCGACCCCGAGTTGAAGGCGTTTTTGCGGCCGTTTGGGGAGCTGTTTGCACGGCCCGAGAACCGATTTGCCTGCCAGTGCTACCTGCTGGGGTTGCTGAGCGACCGGCCGCGCAAGAACTGCGACCGGATAGCCGAGGTGGTGCGGGGCGCGTCGTCGCAGAGCTTGCAGCAGTTCATCACGGATACCCGCTGGGATCCGCAGGCCATGGACCGCTTGCGCATCGAGCTGATGACCGCCCAGGCCTGCGAGGCGGATGGGGTGCTCATCGTGGACGACACGGGCCTGCCCAAACAGGGTAAGCACTCGGTCGGCGTGGCCCGTCAGTACTCGGGGACGTTGGGCAAAGTGGGAAACTGCCAGATCCTGGTCACCTGCCACTATGCTGACCCGGTCTGGGACTGGCCGGTGGCGGGGCAACTCTACTTGCCCAAAGAATGGGCCACCGATGCCGAACGCCGGGAG
>JBFMCJ010000267.1 GCA_040754675.1 Bacillota bacterium | reverse complement strand
GGCGCGACCGGCAGGACGGGCGGGCGGGGCGCCTCGCCGGCCGGCGGGAGCGCGGGGCCGCAGGCGTGAGGTGCCGGGCCACGAAAGGCCAAGGCGTCTCTGGAGAACGCCGGGCGTGGCTCTGAAGGGCCCGAGCGCCAGTTGCGTCCGCACCCGGCCCGCAAGGGTGAGCGGGGTACGGCCTTGCCCGCCCAGGAGGCTGCCCCGCAGGCAAGCTCGCAGGGTGGCATGCAGCGGAAGATAGCTCACCCGGGCGAGCGCGAGCAGGTAGCCGCGCCCCGTGATGTGCGCCTTCCACCGGAGGGTGACCCGCACGGGGGCGAGACACATCCCCACCTGAACGATGAGGCCGAGCAGGATGGCGCCGATCAGCCAGTTCGAGGCGACCTCAGGCCCTTCTCTCAAGCCGTCCCGGCCCGGCGCGAACCATCCTGCAGCCGGCCGTCCTGTCTGACCGGGCTCTCGCCCACCGTACCCGCATCCAGTCCCTGCGGCGGGCGGTCCTCGCCGGCCGGCTCGCCGGCGGCCGCCAGGCTCGGGGTGCCGAGGTGTGACGGCTCGGGCACCTCGGGTGCTGCAAACCCGATCACCCTGAGGGCCATGGGGATGAGCTGGATCGTGGTGGGAGAGGTGGCCACGATCTCCCCGTCGGCCTGGACGGTGAGCGGGCGTTCGGCCTCGACGCGCACCTCCTGCGCGTCGTACACCTCCACCAGAGGGTTGTGCAGGTGGCGTCCCGAGTAAACCTGGGGAAGCGTTCGCAGGACGCCCGCGCGGGACAGGTCGCCGGCCACGACCACCCGGAACTTGCCGTCGTTCATCCGCGCGCCGGGGCAGATCATCATCCCGCCCCCGTAGTGTGCGCCGTTGCCCACCGCCACCAGGAGGATCCGCCGCTCAATGAGCTTGCCGTCCAGGTAAAGGCGAACCGCGGCGTTCTTGTACAGCGCCAGCTGGGCCAGCGCGCAAATCACGTACGTCAGGGTGCCCGGCACGTACTTCGGTATCCGGTTGGCCAGCGCCGCGACCTCCGCGTCAAAGCCGACGCCCGCCACGTTCGCGAAGTAGTGGCCGTTGACGCTCCCGACGTCAACCGGCGAGGCAACGCCACTTGCCAGCACCGTGGCGAGCGCCCCCGCGTCGGTGGGAACGCCCAGGTTTCGCGAGAAGTCATTGCCCGATCCTGCCGGCACGACGCCGAAAGCGACGCGCTGGCGCAGCTCCGGCTTGAGGCCCATGAGCCCGTTGATGGCCTCGTGAACCGTTCCGTCGCCGCCGACCGCCACGACCCGCTCGTATCCCTCGAGGCCGGCCCGCTCGGCCAGCTCCCGGGCGTGGCCGGGGCCCTGCGTGGTCCAGACGACGGAGCGCAGGCTCGCCACCCTGTCCAGGACCGCCTGGAGCCGGTTGAAGATGCGCAAGCTGCGGCCATGGCCGGCCACCGGGTTGACGATGAACAGAAGCTCAGTTTTCATGTGCTTCTCTGCTCCCATCCTGGTCCGCGCACTAAAGCATGCCCGTGTCGAAGCGCGTTCACGAATCCCGCGGGCCTTGCTGCAAACGTCCCGGGAGTTCACCAAAGCTCCGGATACTTCCTGGTCGGGCTTCTCGGGGCCGGGTCAATTGACCTCGAGCGCAGCGCCCATTATAATGCCGCCGAAAGGTCAAATAAGGTCAAACGGCTGGGCCGGGTGCTCAGCCGCCTGGCAGGCGGCTGGACGGCTGCCCCGGTCCCGAGGAGGCGGATATACCATGGCAGAGGACAACGTGATGGACGCCTTTTCCCGGGCGGTCACCCGCGCCGTCAAGGCGGCCGGCCCGGCAGTCGTGCGGATTTCGACGCGCAGCGAGGCTGTGCCGTTTTACGGGATCTGGCCTTCCCGCCGGGAGGGCATCGGCTCGGGCGTCATCCTGGATCCGTCGGGGCTTGCCGTGACCAACTACCACGTGGTGGCGGGCGCGGCGCGGCTGTTTGCCACGCTGCAGGACGGGCGGACGATTGAAGCCAGGGTGCTGGGGGAGGACCCCGCACACGACCTGGCGCTGCTGCGGCTGTCGGGAAGCGGCCTGCCCTCCGCCGCGCTCGGCGACTCGGAGGCGCTGGAGGTGGGGCAGCTCGTCATCGCCATCGGCAACCCGCTGGGCCTCGAGGCGACGGTGACGGCTGGCGTGGTGAGCGCCACCGGGCGCACGCTGCGAACGCCAAACGGCGTCATGGAGAACCTCATCCAGACCGACGCCTCCATCAACCCGGGCAACTCGGGCGGCCCCCTGGTGGACGCACAGGGCCGGGTGGTCGGCATCAACACCGCCGTCATCATGGGGGCTCAGGGTATCGGGTTCGCCGTCCCGGCGGCCGCGGTCCGCGACCTGCTGGCGCGCTACGGCCGCACGGGCCAGGTGAGCGCGGGCTGGCTCGGCATCCAGGCGGTCAGCCAGTGGGTGGAGCTGCCGGCCGGCAAGGACGGGGCAGGCGGGCGCCTGGGCGTGCTGGTGCTGCAGGTCGTGCCCGGAAGCCCTGCGGAGCGCGCCGGGCTTGCGCCGATGGACGTGATCCTGGCCGTTGACGGCGAGCCGGTGGAGGGCTACGAGAGCCTGCGGCGCCGCCTGGCCCGCCGGTCGCCCGGCGAGCGGCTTCAGCTTCAGGTGCAGCGCGGCGACCGCACCCTGACCGTCGCCATGGTGCTGGGCCGGTACGGCCAGGTGGCGCGGGGGCGATGAGCGAGCGGCGGCGCGTTTACACGCGCACGGGCGATTCCGGTGAGACGGGGCTTCTGGGCCCCGGCCGGGTCCGCAAGGACCACCCCCGCATCGAAGCGTGTGGTGCCGTCGACGAGCTGAACGCGTGGCTGGGGCTGGCACGAGCCCGCTGTCAGGGCGTGCCGGCCCTGGCCGCGCTGTCGGCGCTGCTGGAGGCGCTCCAGCGGAGGCTGTTCGAACTGGGCGCCGAACTGGCCGTCGAGCCGGGCCAGGCCCACCCTGCGCCGGTTCCCCGCATTGAAGCCAGCACCATCGCGTGGCTGGAGCACGAGATCGACCGGCTCGACGGCGAACTTCCGCCGCTCGTGCACTTCGTGCTGCCCGCGGGAACCGAAGCCGCCGCCACGCTGCATGCCGCTCGCACCGTCGCCCGCCGCGCCGAACGCCGCGTGGTGGCGCTGGCGGCCGCAGAGCCGGTGCGGCCCGAGGCCATCGCCTTTCTCAACCGCCTCTCGGACCTGCTCTTCGTCATGGCCCGGGCGGCCAACCGCCGTGAGGGCACCGAAGACGTGCCCTGGAAGCCCGGCCCTACCGCGTGAGCGTGCGCTGGAAGCGGCAGGAACGGCGGCAGGCGGCAAGAATTGTGGCGTGGCCGTCCGGGCACCTGCGCGACCTGCGCGGGCAGTAGGAGGTGCGGCAGCACATGGAGGACCGCCAGGGCAGCGTTTCTGAACAGCGGCAGGCGTTGGACCTCGTCATCATCGGGGCGGGGCCCGGCGGGTACGTGGCGGCCATCCGCGCCGCCCAGCTGGGGCTTCGGGTGGCGCTGGTGGAGAAGGGCCGGCTGGGGGGCCTGTGCCTCAACCGCGGCTGCATCCCCACCAAGGCCATGGTCAAGAGCGCGGAGGCGCTGGCCCTGGCAAAGAAGGCGGACCGGTTCGGCGTCGAGGTGGGGGAGGTCCGCCTCAACTTCGAGCAGGTGGTGCGCCGCCGCCAGGAGGTCGTGGACACCCTGGTGCGCGGCGTCGAGCAGCTCATGCGCGCCAACAAGGTGCAGGTCGTCGCCGGAGAAGGCCGGCTGCGGCCGGACGGGATCGTGGAGGTGGCGCCGGGCGCTGCAGGCGGCAGGCCGGTGGAGCTTTCGGCCCGCCGGGTGATCCTGGCGACCGGGTCGCAGGCCGTGCGGCTCCCCGTCCCGGGCAGCGACCTCCCGGGCGTTGTCGACAGCGACGGCCTGCTGGCCATGGAGACGCTGCCTTCCAGCCTGGTGGTCATCGGGGGCGGCATCGTCGGGTCGGAGTTCGCCAGCATCTTCCGGGCGTTCGGCGTGCAGGTCACGGTCGTAGAACTGCTGCCGGCGATTCTGCCCGTGGCCGACGCGGAGATATCCCGCAGGCTGGCGATGAACTTCCGGCGGGCGGGCATCGCGGTTCACACGGGCGCGCGGGTAGAGGCCATCGAGGCGGCGGGCCCGGAAGGGCCGTTCGGCCCGCTGAAGCGGGTGCGCTTCACCGACAGCGCAAACCAGGTCTCGTACGCCGAGGGGGAAGTGGTGCTCGTCGCGGTGGGGCGGCGGGCGGCGTTCTCGGGTTTCCAGCCGGACCAACTGGGCATCGAGGCCACCCGGGGCAGCATCAAGGTGGACGCCTACATGCAGACGACCCGGCCGGGCATCTACGCCGTCGGTGACCTGAACGGGCTCTCGCTCCTCGCGCACGCGGCCTCGGCGCAGGGGCTCATTGCCGCGGAGCACGCGGCCGGGCGGCCGGTGCGTCCGTGGGGCACCTCGCCCGTGCCGGCGGCGGTCTTCACGCTGCCGGAGGTGGCATGGGTGGGGATGACGGAGCAACAGGCTCAGGCGGCGGGAATCGCTGTGAAGGTCGGGCGGTTCTCATACGGCGCCCTGGGCCGCGCCCACGTCGAGATGGAGCCCGAGGGCGCCGTCAAAATCCTGGTGCGGGCAGAGCCCCCGGACGAGGGCGAAGTGGTGGGGCTCCACATCATCGGCCGGGGCGCTGTCGAACTGGTGCACGAAGGCGTGCTGGCCATGCGCTTCGGGGCGACGGCGGGCGAGCTGGCCGAGGCCATCCACGCTCACCCGACGCTGTCCGAGGCCGTCGCCGAGGCGGCTTGTGCGGCCGTGGGCCATCCCGTCCACATGGCGCGGGCATGACGCCAGGGCGCAGCGCGGCCCCTCGCTGCGGGCGAGGCCCCGGGGGACCGATCAGGCTGCTCGCGCGGGTCAGGGGGACGGCCTGGGCTTGCGGGAGCGGAGCGACCTCTTGAGCACGTCCGAGGGGATGCGCCGGCGGCCCGCGTACCCGTCCGACGGGCCGTGGTAGTACTGCACGGAACTCTCACCGAGCTTCCAGCAAAACAGCACGTCCTGCCCGAACAGGCGGGCCGGGAAGTCTACCAGCCCCACCTCGAGGTGCTTGATCTGGCAGCCGTATGAGTGCACCTCTTCGATGAGGCTCTTCATGCGGTCCACGGCCTGCTCCAATCGGCGGCTCGCCTGCTCGTGGTCCACGGCCATGATCCAGGCGCCCTCGGGGCCGCGGCCCACGGCCTCGCACAGCTGCACTTCACGGTGAGCGGCCTTGCTCTCCCGGTACAGCCTCTGAAGTTCGGTCATGGCTTCGGTCAGGTAGGGCAGCATCGCATTGGCTTCTGCTACCGTGAACAGCCGCCGCGCCGCCACCGGGACATCGCGCTCCTCTCACCGACATTGTACGGTGCCAAAGCGACGCCCAACAAGAGAACCACGCCCGCTGCCCCCCACCAGGGCAGGAAGCGCCCGCCAGGGGCGGAACCCTTCCACCATGCGAACCATGGTGCGTTTTTCCTGCCGGGGCCTCTCTCTTCTGGTGGCCCTCGCCCTGGCAGGCGCGGGCCTCGCAGCCTCCGCGGGATGGAAAGCCAGGGCA
>JBFMCJ010000266.1 GCA_040754675.1 Bacillota bacterium | reverse complement strand
GATGGCGGGTGCCGTCGCCGTTTCGTGGGCGGGCGCGGCCTTTTCTCTTTACCTGGCCGGCGTCCAGGTGTGGGTGGTCGAGGGGATCTGCCCCTGGTGCACCGCCTCGGGGGTTCTCATGGCGGGTCTGGCCGTTCTTTATGCGCTTGCGTGGCCCTACCGCAGGTTGCCGGGGGCGGCCCTGGGCGCCGGGCTGGTGGCCGGGGTGGCGCTGGCCGCCATCAACTACGTGCCCGCCTCGACGGTGCCGCCGGCCGGTCTGCCCGAGGCCGGGCCGGGGCCTGCTTCCGGACAGCAGGCCAACGCCGCCGCGCGGCCGCCGCAGCGCGGCGGAAAGGCCATCACGCTGGAGGAGCTCAACCGGCTGCTGACCGCCGGCAGCCCGTCGGCGCCCGTCCTCATCGAGGTTTACTCCGACTTTCAGTGCCCGCACTGCGCCACCGCGGCCGAGCAGGTGGTGCGGCCGCTTATGGAGGGAGAGGTCAAGGAAGGCAAGGTTCGCCTTGGCTTCCGCAACTACGCCTTTTTGGGCGTGGAATCGAAGTGGGCGGCCGAGGCGGCGGCGTGCGCAGCGGTGCAGGGGCGCTTCTGGGAGTACCACGACCTGCTGTTTGCCTCGCAACGCGGCGGGGACACCGGCAGCTTCACCATGTCCCGCCTGGTGCGGATGGCCGATGAGTTGGGCCTCGACGCGAAGGCGTTCGGGGAGTGCCTGAGCGAGCGGCGGATGCGGCCGGTGATCGAGGCCAGCTTCGAGGAGGGGCGGCAGCGGGGCATCAAAGGCACGCCCACCTTTTTCGTCAACGGGCGGCGCGTGGACGGGCTGGTGCCCCTGGAGGAGCTGCGGAGGCTGGCGCTGTCGCCTTAGCCATGTGGAGGGTCATCGCCGATCCGGCCACCTTCCGGGAACATGTGCTCCTGCGCGACGGGAGCTGGGTGCTGGTTCGGGCGGCCGGGCCGCAGGACGTGCCGCGGGTGGAAGCGATGCTGCAGCGGGCGTCGCCAAGGACCCGCCAGTTGCGCTTCTTCGCCGGCGTGGCCCAGGTGAGCCGCTCCTTCGTCGAGGGTCTTTGCATGCCGCCGGGCAGGGAGCGCGCCTGCCTGCTGGCCATCTCCGGCGAGGGGGAGGGCGCTCAGGTCGTCGGCGTCGGCAACTACGCGGCGCTCCCCGGGCGCAACACGGCCGAGGTGGCCTTTGTGGTTGACGATGCGTTCCAGGGGCGGGGGGTCGGGACGCTTCTCCTGGAGCGCCTTGCCGGCATCGCCGCCGGGCAGGGGCTCGTAGGCTTCGAGGCCGAGGTGCTCTTCGAGAACCGGGCCATGCTGGACGTCTTTCGCGAATCTGGCTTCCAGGTGCGCCAGGCGGTGGAGGGCGGCGTGCTGCACGTCGAGTTCCCGGTGAGCGGCAGCGCCGCCGCCTGGGAGCGCACGGAGCTGCGCCACCGCATCGCCACCGCCAACTCCCTGGTACCGCTCTTGAGGCCGCGCAGCGTGGCCGTGGTGGGGGCGTCGCGGGACCCGGACAGCGTGGGCGGGATGGTGTTCCGCTACATCCTCGCCGCCGGCTTCACGGGCACCGTGTACCCGGTGAACCGCCAGGCGGCCTCGGTGCACGGCGTCCGGGCCTACCCATCCGTCGATGCCCTACCCGAACCGGTGGATCTGGCGGTGATCGCCGTCCCGGCCGGCGAGGTGCTGGACGTGGCGAGGGCCTGCCTCGAGTCGGGCACCCGGGCGCTCGTGGTGCTGACGGCGGGCTTCGCAGAGAGCGGCCCTGAGGGCGCCGAGCGCCAGCGGGCTCTGGTGGAACTCGTGCGCTCACGGGGGGCCCGGATGGTGGGCCCCAACTGCATGGGGCTCATGAACACCGACGCCTCGGTGCGCCTGAACGCAAGCCTCGCTCCCAGGCCCGCCCCCCCGGGCCGTATCGGGTTTTTCTCGCACTCGGGCGCGCTAGGGCTCGTCATCCTGACCTACGCCGCGGAGCGGGGGCTGGGCTTTTCGACCTTCGTCTCGGCGGGCAACCGTGCGGATGTTTCGGGCAACGACCTGCTGGCGTACTGGGACGAAGACCCTAACACGGACATGGCGCTTCTGTACCTGGAGACGTTCGGCAACCCGCGCCGCTTCGCCCGGCTGGCCCGCCGGCTCTCGGCCCGCAAGCCGGTGCTCTGCGTCAAGAGCGCCAGGAGCGAGGCGGGCTGGAGGGCTGCTGCCGCCCATATCGGGGCGGCCGCCCAGGGCGACATGGAGGTAGACGCGCTGTTCCGCCAGGCGGGCGTCATCCGCGCCGATACCCTGGAGGAGATGTTCGACGTGGCGGTGCTGCTCGCGCACCAGCCGCTGCCTGCCGGCAACCGCGTGGGCATCGTCAGCAACTCGGGCGGGGTCGCCACGATCTGCGCCGATGCCTGCGAGGCCAGAGGGCTCGTGCTGGCAGGGCCGAGAGTGGTGGACCTGGGCCCGCTGGCCACGCCGGCCGCATACGAACAGGCCGTGCGGGACGCCCTGGCCCGGGGCGAGATCGATGCCCTCATCGTCATCTTTGCGTGTGTCGCGAACTGCGATCCCTCAGCCGTGACCCGCGCGCTGCGCCGGGGCGCCGTCCGGGCCGAGCGAGCGTCGGGGGCGGCGAGACCCGTGCTGCTGTGCCTGATGGGCGAGTCGGGCGCGGTAGCGGTGGCGGGAAGCCGGAGCGTCTTTCCGTCATACCGTTTTCCCGAGGCCGCGGCCATGGCGCTGGCCCGGGCTGCCGAGTATGCGGCGTACCGCCGGCGGGCGCCGAGCCGGCTGGTCTTCTTCGACGACGTCGATGCCGCCGGGGCGCGGCAGGAGGTGGAGGGGTGGCTCGAGGCGGGGGGTACCGGTGCCGGCGAGGCGGAACTGGTTCTGGCGCCGCCTCAGGCCCGGCAACTCCTGCACCGCTTCGGGCTCGCCACCGCGGAGGAGGGTGGGGAAGGCCCCCGGAGAGCCGCCGAGTCCTCGCCCGTCGCGGTGCGGGTGCGCCCGCACCCCCATTTCGGGCCGCTGCTCGAACTCGAGGCCGCCCGTGGCCCGGTAGTGCGCATCACGCCCCTCACCGACCGCGATGCCGGCGAGGCGGTGGCCGCCTGCGGCATCGAGCCCGCCGGCGCCCGGGCCGCCGTCGAGGAGGTTTTGCTGCGGATCTCCCAGATGATCGAGGAGATCCCGTGGTTGGTGGGGTTGGAGGCCACGGTTCACCTGGTGCCCCGGCCTGCCATCCGGCCGGAGCGGATCGTCATGAAGAGGGTGGTTCACGCTCCGGGGGATGCTGTACATACTTGAAGGGGCCACACCCTCCCGGCCCCATCGGGAAAGGAATGGCAGCGTGGAACAGGACGCCAACTTCTGGGATCGCGAGACGGTCATCGGCACGGTGGAGAAGAACGCGACGGAGCGCATCGCGGTGCGGCGGGTCGAGCGGCGGGGCCGCGCATACGTGGACATCCGCATCGAGTGGCGCCGCCAGGACGGCGACGAGTTCTTCCCCAGCAAGAAGGGGGTTGTCATCCCCGAAGAGGCGCTGGACGACGTGCTGGCGCTTCTGGAAAGCGCGCTGAAGACCGGCTCCGGCAGGTCCAACGGTCGCCGCCGTTCCGACGGTTCCTGAAAGCCCTCCCGTAAAGACCTCCTCGCCGGAAAGGCGCGGGATCGGGTCCGCAAGTCCCTCTACGTATGCTATTAACAGGTTATACAGCGCTACGCCGGCCCAAGAGCTTCTACAAGCCGGGAAGTGACGGACGCCAGGCGGTCCGGGCCGAGCCCGGCGGCCCGGAGGGCCATCAACACGGCGCCCCCCGCGGGCGGGAGAACGCCGCGTTCGGCGCGGGCGCCCGGGATGAGGCGCTCCACCTGATCGGAAAAAGCCTGCACCAACGCCGGGTTCTTGAAAGCCCCGCCCGCGAAGCGGACGGGTACAGGCCCCTCGGCCGGCCACCTTATCCGGCGGAACAGCGCGAGGGCCAGTTCGGCGAGTTGTCCGGCGGCTTCGCGGACGATCCGGCGGGCCGCCTCATCGCCAAGCCGAACTGCCTCGGCGACCAGCGGGGCCACGCCGGCCACGGCGGCCTTGGGGTCCGGCGCACCGTAGATGGCCCGTTTCAGGCCGTCCCAGCCGGTCACGCCGAACGTCTGGCAGACCAGCTCCTCGAGCACGGTGTGCGGCCCTCGCCCGTCCCAGGCGCGCACGACGGCCTGCAGGGCCATGCGACCGATGTCGAACCCGCCGCCCCGGTCGTCGATGAGGTAACCCTGGCCCCCGGCCCGCACGAGCTGCCCCGACGCAGACCGGCCGGCGCCCACGCTCCCCGTGCCGGCGTAAACCAGAATCCCGGCCATCGCCGGCCCCAAAGCGCCCTCCACGGCCGTCTCCAGGTCGGAGGACAGGCCAAGAGGCCCTGCGATCTCCAGCCGGCCCGACAGGCTTTCCAGCGCGGCACGTAGCCACTCGATGCGTTCGGCGGGCCGGTCCATCCCGGTGAGGCCGGCGTGGACGGCGGCCACCGTCACGTGACCTTCTCCCCGTGTGGCCTCGATCACGGCTTCGGAAACGGCGGCCACCACGCGGCCCGCCACGACCTCGCGCGCCTGCGCGCTGAGGACCGGCCCGCACGGCCCGCCCGAACCCTGGCCGATCACGGTGCCCTCGCCGGTGACGAGTAGCGCGCGGGTGGCCGTTGCTCCTCCGTCGATGGCCAGGACCGGGGGCGTGTCCTCCCCTGCCGCGTCCTTCACGGCCGGACAGCCTCGGGGGTCGCGGTATACTCCGCGCTGAAGCGGTTGAGTTCGGCCACGACCGTCTGCCAGAAGGTCAAGAAAGCCCCGTGCTCGCCGGCCAGCCAGACCTGGCGCGACGGCCGGACCGCCGTGCCGTTCAGGGCCGGCGTGCTGCCCGGCACCGTCATGGGCAGCATCGGGTCCAGTCCCCCGCCGAAGGCCAGAACAGGGACCGTGACCCTTGCCAGGACGGGCCGGCCATCGTGGGACCGGAAGGCGGAGAGGATGCGGGCGGCGCGTTGCAGGTCGTCCGGCTGTCCCCACCGCTTGAGCAGCCGCAGGACGAGGCTGAGGCGCCGCCGCAGGTCGGACTCGAGGTAGACTCCACATGCGTGCTCGAAGGCCTGCGGCCACTGCCCGTCCCGCAGAAGGTGAGCGAGGTGGTCGAGAAACCGCACGAAAGGCTCGGGAACCCGGGCCGACAGGGGAGTCGAGAGCACCACCAGCGCGCCGGTCAAATCCGGAGCTCGGGCCGCCATCCACAGGGCTGCAAGGCCGCCCGCCCCCATCCCGGCTGTGATCCGGGGCTGCCGGCCCAGGGCCACCAGGGCCTCGGCGGCGTCCTGGGCCATCTGCTCGGTGGTGCTGCCGGCCAGCACGGCCTCCCGGGCGGTGAGCACCGTGACCCGGTAGCGGGACGCCACGCCTCTCCAGAGCCGGTTCATCACCCACCCCAGCGCCCGGCGGTTGAGGATGGCGTCCTCAACACCGGGCAGCACGACCAGGTCAGGCCCGCGTCCAAAGTGCCACGCGTAAAGCCGCCCGCCTTTGACGGGTACCCAGGTGCCGCCGTAAATGCGGGGTCATCCCTTCGGAAGCGCTGGCCGGGTTTTCCACGAGAAAGGGGGCCGACCCTTTCGCGGGTCAAGGCCCCCTTCTGTGCGCCGGGCGCTCGGCTCTATGCCCGCCCCGGCATCAGTAGT
>JBFMCJ010000265.1 GCA_040754675.1 Bacillota bacterium | reverse complement strand
CCCCAGGCTGCCGGGATCCACCCCGTTGGCATGCGGCACGCTGTCGAAAACCTTGGCGCCGTCCACCGTGTACCCCGGCTTGTCCGCCGCCGGCGGCAACTGGTCGCCCCGGGGCCGCATGGAAAGCGCCCCGTCCGGGCCAAGGACCTCGTGAAGCTCGTCCACCCGAACGTGAGGCGGCAGCCCCCAGCTCCACATGAGCTGCAGCTCGTCACCCGACACGAACCGCACGCTGACCATCCCGGTGTCCGGCGCCGTCCGCCCGGGCTGCATGATGCGGGTGGACGCCATCACGCTTTCGACCTCACCAAACAAGAAGCGCCCGAAATCGTACCAGTGGATGGCGCCGTCCACGAACGGTCCGCCGCCCCGGTTGCGGTCGAAGAACCACGGCTGAGGCGCCCCCGACGTCCCGGTGGCGTGCCGCCACACCACGGGGCGCCCGAGCTTCCCCTGCCGGACCACGTCCGCCGCCGCCAGCCACCCGTTGTCAAAGCGCCGGCAGAACCCCACCTGCAGCTTGACGCCGGCCCCGTCGCACGCCGAAGCCGCTCTCGCCGCGTCCTCGACCGAAAGCGCCAGAGGCTTTTCGCAGAAGGCGTGGCGGCCGTTTTGCGCCGCGGCGACGACCGCAGGAGCATGAAGGTAGGTCGGCAGGCACACGTCGACCGCATCGACGCTCGGCCAGGCAGCCGCCTCGTAGAAGTCCGTCGTATATGAAGGAACCCCGAACCTGGAAGCGGTTTGCCTGGCCCGGGGTTCATCGACATCCGCCACCACCGCCACTCGAACACCCGGAAGTCGCCTGAGCACTTCCAGGTGCCGCCATCCGAACCGCCCGCATCCCAGAAGTGCCAGCGTGACTGGTTTTGAGTCCGGCATCTTGACGTTTCTCCCTCTGACGGCGACCATCGGATACCGGTGGCGACTTCGAACTTCACTCCCGATATCGGATGGCGCGAGGCACAAAATGACCCGCGGCCTCCGGGTGTGCGCAGTTCGCCCTCTACCGACACAATCCTTCTTCTGGTTTGCTGATGCTAACCTCTGCCACGTTTCAGACACTCATGCGCTCTGGAGCCGGCGGGCGAGCCCCGAGAAGCGGATCCCCACCGAAGCGTTGCGGATGTATGCGTTGACCGCCCTCCGGTCGCCCACCAGCACCACCAGCCGCTTGCCGCGGGTGAGGGCCGTGTAGAGCAGGTGACGGTTCATGAGGGCGGGCATGGTCCACACCACCGGCATCACAACGCAGGGGAACTCGTTTCCCTGGCTCTTGTGAACCGTGATGGCGTAGGCCAGTTGAAGCTCGCCCGTGCGCTCATCGTCGTACTCCACGACGCGGCCGTCGTCGAACCGCACATGGAGTAGCCTCTCGTCGGGGAACGCCTGCACGATGCGGCCGATCTCGCCGTTGAAGACGCCTGTCTGCTCCCCGTCGCCCCCGGTCGGCGCCTCGCCGCCGGCCACCAGGCGGGCCTGGTAGTCGTTTCGGGTCTGCATGACGCGGTCACCCTCGCGCAGGATGCGCAACCCCACCCGGAGCTCGCGCTTTGCCGGGGCGGCGGGGTTGAGGGCCTCCTGGAGGAGCGCATTGAGCGCCTCAGAGCCGGCGGGACCCTTGTGGGAGGCGGTGAGGACCTGGATGTCCTGGAACGGGTCGAACCCGCACAGCTGCGGGAGCGTTGCCGCCACCAGGCGCTGAACGGCCCGCGCGGCGGCCTCGGGTTCGGGCACCTCGAAGAAGCGCAGGTTGTTGCGCTCGACGAGCCGGCCGCCTGTGAGAGGCCCCGCCGCCGCCCCGGAGCCGCCTGCGGCCGCGCCGCTTGCCGCGTCCTGCGAGGTGGGGCGGATGATGCTGCGACCTGCCAGGATCTGGTGTGCCCCCACCACGATGCGGCTCTGGGCGGCCTGGCGGAATATGCGGGTCAGCCTTACCACCGGCAGGCGCTCCGACTCGATGAGGTCCCGGAGCACCTGACCGGGGCCTACCGAAGGCAGCTGGTTCACGTCCCCGACGAAGACGAGGCGCGCGCCCGGCTGCAGCGCTGCGACCAGGTGATAAGCCAGTGACAGGTCCAGCATGGAAACCTCGTCCACGATGACGAGCTCGGCGTCCAGCGGCGCCTTCGGCCCGCGCAAAAAGCGCGGCCCGTCGTCACCCGAGGCGGCCTTGGGCTCCAGCAGGCGGTGGATGGTGCGGGGCGCCATCACCCCGCGCGGCGGGGCCTGTCCAGCAAAGACGGCCTCCTGCAGCCGCTGGGCCGCCCGCCCCGTGGGTGCTGCCAGCGCCATGGTAATCCCGGCCCGGCTCCCCAGGTGCACGATGAAGCGCACCAGTGTGGTCTTTCCCGTGCCGGGCCCGCCCGTGATCACCAGGACACCGGCCTCCAGGGCCTTGCGCACCGCCTCGCGCTGCTCCGGAGCCAGGCGGGTGCCAAACTGCCGCTCCGCCAGGGCCAGTTCCTGTTCGAACCGGGAGGGAAGCCACGGCTGCGAGACGGCGCGGCCCATCTCCCGCAACAGGCGCGCCAGTTCCACCTCATGCCGGTGGAGCCTGCTCTGGTACACCGCCTCGCCCTCGAGCACGACGCTTCCCCGCTCGGCCAGCGCCGCCAGCGCGCTGTCGAGCGCCCGGTCAGGGTACCCCTCCCCGGCGCCGCGCCCCGCCAAAAGACGGCGAGCCCGCTCGAAGAGGGCCGGTCGCGGCACGAAGACGTGGCCCTCCTCGACCGCCTCCTGCAGGACGTGCCACAGCCCTGCCTCCAGCCGCCGCGGCGAGTCCGGTGCGATACCGAACCGGGCAGCCAGCTCGTCGGCCCGGCGGAAGCCCACCCCGTTCACCTCAAAGGCCAGCTCGTAGGGGTTCGCGCGCACGGCGGCGGTGGTGCGGCCGCCGTAACGCTGGTAGATTCGCCGCGCGAGCCCGGGCCCGAGCCCCAGGCTGTAGAGGAACGAAAGCGCCTCCTGCGCCGCCCGGTGCAACCGAAACTGCTCGGCGATGGCCCGTGCCTTGCGGGCGCCGATGCCCGGAATAGAGGCGAGGCGGTCGGGTTGGCTCGTGATGACGTCGAGCGTGCGTTCCCCGAATGCCTGCACCAGGCGGCGGGCGGTCGAGGGGCCCACGCCCCTGATGACGCCGGACGAGAGCAGCCTTTCGATACCCTCACGCGTGGAAGGGGTGACCGGCTGATAAGCGTCGGCCTCAAACTGCCGCCCGTAGACCGGGTGGGTTGTCCATCTCCCCACCGCGCGGATCTCCTCGCCGGGCGCCGGGGTCGGCGTCAGGTAGCCCACCACGGTGGCCGGAGGCCGCCCGGGCTCGCATTCGAGGCGCAGCACCACGTAGTGGTTGTCCGCATTGTGAAAGGTAATCCGGCGCACCACGCCCTGGAGCACCTCGGTGGGCTCCAGCGCATGCGGCTCCGGGGCCTGGGGCCTCCCTGGGTCGACGCTCATGGCACCATTCTATCGAAAGCAGGACACGACGCCCAACGGGCCGGACGCCCCGGCGGCGGCCCGGCAAACGCAACACCCGCTGGCGCGGCCGGCCCCGTGGGATCCCTGCGGTGCGTCGCGCCTCATTCCATCCTGGCGATACCCGCCCGGATAGCCATCAGAACGACCCGCGTCCGGTCGTCGCTGCCCAGCTTGCGGTAGATGTTGCTCACGTGGTTTTTGACCGTGTGCTCGCTGATCACGAGCCTGCGCGCGATCTCCTGGTTGGTCAGCCCGCGGGCCATCAGTGCCAGCACTTCTCGTTCCCGAGGCGTCAACTGCGAGAACGGGTCGGGCTGCTGCACGGGGTCGTACGGCTGCGGGATAGCTCATCCCTCCCCGCTTCCTGACCTCACTGAGCCCAACCCGTCGGATGTGGTGCGGCCGTGCCATGGTATGCCGCACAAGACGAACGGGACACGCCACTTCTCACCGCGAGCAAAAACGCCGCTCGACGAAGTCGAGCGGCGTCCTTCTTTAGGTGGAAGCGGCGGGCCGGGCATCCGGGGGTTGGGGGTTATTCTTTTTTAAAGCGTGCCGCCCCAGCCAGCCGCCCCATACCCTACCTCGGCCTCAGCGACTGTGCCGCATCAGCCTGGTGCCATCCTACCAGGCGTCTTCGTGCCCCACCATCCAACTGCGGTCTCATTTTTCTGTGGAGTTGCGTGGGCCCCCGGTCCCAGACTGACGCCGCGGCCCATCATGGGACCCACCCGGATCGGATGGCCCACACGGCTGCCTGCGTCCGGTCCTTGAGCCTCAGCTTGCGCAGGATGCTCGTCACGTGGTTTTTAACGGTCTTCTCGCTGACCACCAGCGCCTGGGCGATCTGCCGGTTGGTGCGGCCATGGGCGATGAGCGAGAGCACCTCGGTCTCCCGCGTGGTGAGCAGCGGCCGGGCACCGAGAAGGGCGCCCGGCTCGCCCTCCCTCGGCAGCACCGCGCCGTACGCCTGAACCGGCCGGGGCTCGGAGGCCGACGCGGCCGCAGCCTGCCCCGCTCCCGCTGCGGACGCCCGCTCTCGCAGGGCCCGCACCAGGCTTCCCACCAGCGCTTCGGGGATGTAGACCTGGTTGGCAGCCACGCGGCGGATGGCGGTGACGAGGTCTCCCGGCTCCTCGCCTTTCAGCACGTATCCCCATGCACCCGCCCTGGCCATCTCCACCACGTACTGGTCGTCCGTGTGAATGGTGAGGGCCACGACGCGAGCCGACGGCACTTTCGTTCGCAACATCCGGGTTGCCTCGAGACCATTGAGGCGGGGCATGCTGATATCCATCAGAACCACGTCGACGCCCTCCCTCTCGGTCGCTTCTACCGCCTCCCATCCGTCAGCTGCCTCTCCCACCACCCGGATGTCGGGTTCGAGTTCGAGGATACGCCGCAAACCCGCCCTTACCACTGCATGGTCGTCGGCTATCAGAACCCGGATTGGCGTCTTTTGCGGCGCCTCGCTCATGGTTTGGCCGACTCCTTTCCCTCCGCCGGCAGCTTCACCACGGGAAAGCGGGCGCTGACCCGCGTTCCGAGGCCGGGCGCCGAGTGTACCGCAAACCGCCCACCGAACAGCTTGACTCTCTCCTCCATACTCAAAAGCCCGATGGATCCCCTCTCCCGCGCCTGCTGCCTGGCCGCGTCGGGGTCAAACCCGCGTCCGTCGTCCTTCACCGTGACGTGCACGAACCCCTCGCCAACCTCCACGGTGACCCAGATATGGGAAGCTCCGGCGTGCCGCCGGGCGTTGGATACCGCCTCCTGAACCACCCGGAACACGGCCACCTCCAGCGGGGCGTCGAACCTCCGCTCGGGCCCGTGAACCGCCACTTCCACGGGCGGGCCGCCCAGGCCCGCCACGTAGTGGGCGTAGCGCCGGATGGCCGAGATGACGCCCAGCTCGTCCAGCGCCATCGGCCGCAGGTCGAAGATGACGCGCCGCAGGTCGATGAGCGTCTCCTTCACGAGGGAGCGCAGGCGCTGGAGCTGGCGCCGGGCCGCGTCGGGGCCGGCGTCGAGGAGGCGCTCGCCCAGCTCGAGTTCGACGGCGATGCCGGCCAGGCCCTGGGCCGTACCGTCGTGCAGCTCCCGGGCCAGCCGGCGGCGTTCCTCCTCCTGGGCCGCGATGACCCGGCGGCCCATCTCGTAGTGCGCCTGCCACTCGGAGAGCTTCTGGGCCACGCCGGAGTAGTTGCCGGCGAGCACCGCCCGGGCCAGGTTGATGTTGTGTTGGAGC
>JBFMCJ010000264.1 GCA_040754675.1 Bacillota bacterium | reverse complement strand
CTGCAGTTGCTTTTGAACCTCCTCCATCTGGCGAGCGCGAGCCAGCACCTCGGCCCGGGAGTGCTCGCGAAAGCCGCCGCTCACCGGGCCCCCCGGCACGACCACCTCGCCCCGCCGCGTCACGACACGCGCCAGCTCCGGCGCCCGCCGTCCCGCCTCCAGGGCGTCGGCCAGACTCTCCATCACGGCCACCCGCCCGGCCGCGTACTCCAGAGCCACACGCAGTGGCGCGTCCACTTCCAAAAGCTCCGAGGCCAGCCCGACCCAGCCGGGGAGCCGGGAAAGGCCCTGCTTCGTGGTCGGCGAGAGCCCCCGGGGCCGCAGGAAGTCGAGCGGCAGGAACGTCACCCAGCCCAGCCGCCGCTCCCGCAGAAACTCAATGGCCTGCCGGGCGGCGTCCGCGGTGCCAACCGCCACCGCCTCCATGAACGCCCCCAGGGCTGCCGCCGCGGCCTCTTCCAGGCCCTGGGGCACCCGCACCAGCTGCGCGAGCGGCCCCCAGATCTCCTTGCGCCAGGGTGCGTTGGCCGCCATCACAGCGCGCACGCCCCGGGAGAAGCCCTCCAGTTCGTCGTGCGCCTGCTCCAGCAGCCGCAGTTGCCCTCGGATGCGGGTGCGCTCGAGTTCGGCCTCGGAAGCCACCTGCTCCAGCTGGCGGATCTGGTCCCTGGCCACCTTCATCTCCTGCGCCAGCTCCTGCTGGCGGCGGGACGTCTCCTCCAGCCTCGCGTCCAGGGAGGCGATCTGGGCGTCAAGCTCCTGGACGCGCTCTTCCAGGCCGGCCCAACGCTGGCGGATCTCCTCGCAGCGCTCGTTGGTGCGCTGCGACTCCCGCCGTTGCGCCTCGTATTGCCGGGCCGCCTCGATGAGTTCGTTGCGGGCGCCGGCCACCCGCTCCAGCGCCTCGAGCAGCCGGCCCCGCTGTTCTTCTAGAGCCTTCTCCTTTTCGCTCACGCCGGCGGCGGCGGCTTCCAGGCGGGCCGATAGCTCCCGGTGCTCGGCCTCGACCTGCTCCCGCCGGCCGGCCAGCTCCAAGCGCGCCCGCTCAAGCTGCCCGATGCGAGCCCGAACCTCCTCGATCTGCCGGCTCAGCCCCGAAAGCCGGGCTCTGGCCCGCTCCAGCCGGCCGGCCGCGTCGAACTCCCGGTCCGACGCCCGGTCCATCTCGTGCTGGCGTTCCAGCAGGGTTCGGCGGCTCTCCTCCAGCGCGCCCGAAAGCTGAGAGAGCCTGGCGCCCAGTTCCCCGTGCGCCCCGAGAAGCGCCTGCATTCGCTCACGGCTCTCCTGGAGGGCGGAGCGCGCCTTTTCAAGCTGCTCCTCCGCCGCCTGGCGCGCAAGGTCGGCCTCGGCGTGGTGGTCATGGGCGGCAAGCGCCTCCCGCCTCAGGATCTCCAGATCGATCGTCTTGAGCGCCTCGTAGAGCTCGCGGGCCCGGCGGGCCCTGGAAGCCTGGCGCTCCAGGAAGGCCACGTGCCGCGCCGATTCCCCCAGGGCCGCCTGCGCGCGGTCCATTGCCTGGCGGGCGCGCTGCTGCACGCTCTGAACCGTCGCCGAGACCTGGCGGAACCGGGCGATGCCCGCCACCTCGTCGAGCGCCGCCCGGCGCTCTTCCCCGCTCCCGACCGCCAGGGCCTCAGCCGCTCCCTGCGGCACCAACACGTGGGAGCGGGCGCTGAAGTTGGCGCGCGAGAGCAGCTCGTGGATGTCCCGGAGCCGGCACGGAATGCCGTTGATGGCAAAGAAGCTCTGGCCCGAACGGTACGCGCGGCGGGTCAGCTCTACTTCCCGGTAAGAGACGCCCAGCGCGCCGCTGGCGTTGTCGAACGTGAGGACGACCTCAGCCATGCCCAGCGGGCGCACGTCCCGGGTGCCGCCGAAGATGATGTCCTCGGTACGGCCGCCCCTCAGCGAACGAACGCTGGGCTCCCCCAGGGCCCAGCGGATCGCGTCGAGCAGGTTGCTCTTCCCACAGCCGTTCGGCCCAACGACCGCGTTGAGGCCCTGCTCCAGTTCGACGCTGACCCGCCGGCCGAACGACTTGAACCCATGAACTTCGAGCCGTTTCAAATACACGGCCGCGCCGCCGACCAAACGACGCCGATTCGGAAAACTCAACGAGGTTCGACGATGAACCGGATAGCCGTGCGCTCCTCGCCGTCGATCTCGATCTCCGTGAACGCCGGGATGCAGACCAGGTCGATACCGTTGGGGGCGACGAAACCGCGGGTGATGGCGATGGCTTTGACCGCCTGGTTGACGGCGCCTGCTCCCACCGCCTGGACCTCTGCCGACCCCTTCTCGCGCAGGACCGCGGCCAGTGCTCCGGCCACCGACTTAGGCTTGGAATTGGCGGAAACCTTCAGCACATCCATGCCCCAACGCCTCCCTCAACGCAAGGCCCGGCGGCATCGCGGTTCGTGGGGACCTGAGCGCCGTTATTGCCACGTCGGACGGTTTCCAATGATACCTATATTCCGCTGGCCTGTCCGATCTCCTTTTCCCGGGTGGCTCCGCCTGCGTCTCCCAGCCGGCCGAGCGCGGCCCGAGCGGCCGCCTCCTCCGCGCTCTTTCGGCTTGCTCCCTCCGCCCGCACCACCAGGTCGGGGCCGCAGTGCAGCTCGACGGTAAACCGGCGCTGGTGCGGGGGTCCCTGGACCTCCACCAGCCGGTACTCGGGCGCCGGACGCCCCGCATGGGCCAGCAACTCCTGAAGGGCTCCCTTCGGGTTGGCCTCGGAGGCGGGTTCGAGTTGCCGGAGCAGGCCGGGCAGGAACTGCTCGACCGAGCTCCGGGCCGCCTCCCACCCACCATCCACGAAGATAGCCCCTACCACCGCCTCGAACGCGGCGGCCAGCATCCGCTCCTGCTGGCGCACCCCCTGCCGTTCTGCGCCCTTGCCGAGCAGGAGTCGCTGTGCGAGACCGGCTCGCCTGGCCAGATCTGCCAGCGTCGAGCTTCGCACGATCTGCGCCCGCAGGCGGGTGAGTTCCCCTTCGGGCTTCCGGGCGAAGGTCTGGAAAAGCCAGGCGCTGACAACCAGCCCCACCACTGCGTCGCCGAGAAACTCGAGGCGCTCGTTGTGAGGCCGGGCCGCGCCCGCCCGCTCGCAGGCCACCGAGCGGTGCGTCAGCGCCTGTTCCAGCCAGCGTTTTTCCTTGAACCGGTACCCGAAGCAGGCAGCGTCCTCAACCGGAGCCGGCTGCTCCGCGGGCAAAGGCCGTTTCGCGGTCCGCGCCTTGCGCAGATTCTTTTGGTGCCTCCTCGTATCGCTTGAAGACCAGCACGGCGTTGTGTCCGCCGAAGCCGAACGAGTTGGAGATGGCCACCCGTACCGGGTGCCGGCGGGCCCGGTTTGGAACGTAGTCCAGATCGCACCGGGGGTCCGGGTTTTCCAGGTTGATGGTCGGAGGGAGCACGCCGCGCTGGATGGCCAGCACGCTGGCGATGGCCTCCACCCCGCCGGCAGCGCCAAGCAGGTGTCCCGTCATCGACTTAGTGGAGCTGACGGCAATCTTGAAAGCATGGTCCCCGAACACCCGCTTGATGGCCAGCGTCTCGTACCAATCATTGTATTCCGTCGAGGTGCCGTGGGCGTTGATGTAGTCCACGGATTGGGGCGGGATCCCGGCGTCCCGCAGCGCCACCTCCATGGCCAGGGCCGCGCCGCGGCCTTCGGGAGCGGGTTGCGTGATGTGGAAGGCGTCGCCCGTCGCGCCGTAGCCGATGACCTCGGCGTAGATGCGAGCCCCGCGGGCCAGAGCGTGCTCCAGCCACTCCAGCACCAGGATGCCCGCCCCTTCCCCCATCACGAATCCGTCCCGGTCGCGGTCGAAGGGGCGGCTCGCACGCTGCGGCTCGTCGTTGCGGGTAGAGAGGCTCTTGGCCGCCGCAAAGGCGGCAATGGCAAACGGCGTGATGGCCGCCTCCGTACCGCCCGCCAGGACCACGTCCACGTCGCCCCTTTGAACCATCCGCAAGCCGTCCCCTATGGCGTCCGCCCCGGAAGCGCACGCGGACACGGTGCACCGGCTCGGGCCCTCGGCGCCCAGTCGAATGGAGACCAGGCCCGCCGCCATGTTGGGGATCATCATGGGGACGGTGAAGGGGCTGACGCGGCCCGGCCCCTTCTGGACAAGCGCCGTGTGACTTTCCTCCCACGTCTCCATGCCCCCGATGCCACTGCCGATGACGATCCCGGCCCGAGGGCCGAGTGGAGCATCGGGGAGGTTGGCGTCGCTGCGCGCCATGAGCGAAGCCGCGATGGCGAACTGGGCGAACCGGTCGGCCCGCCGCGCCTCCTTGCGGTCCATGTAGGCGGTGGGGTCAAAGTCCCGCACCTCACCCGCGATCCGGCAGTCGAGCGAGCTTGCGTCAAACCGTCTGATGGGCCCGATACCCGATCGGCCCTCCACCAGCGCCGACCAAAACGCATCGAGCCCGATGCCGATGGGCGAGATCACGCCCATCCCGGTCACGACGACCCGACGGCGATGGTCTGGCACGTTGCCCCCCCTTTTTCTGCGCCCCAAAGAAGAGCCGGTGCCTACTCCTGCCGGGACTGGATGTACTTCACGGCGTCGCCGACCGTGACGATCTTCTCGGCGTCCTCGTCAGGGATTTCGAGCCCGAACGCCTCCTCAAAGGCCATGATGAGTTCCACGATGTCCAGCGAGTCCGCCCCGAGGTCGTCCACGAACGAGGCCTCCGGGGTCACCTCGGACTCGTCCACGCTGAGCTGCTCGACGATGATGGACTTCACCTTTTCGAAGATGCTGCCGTCCATAGGCTCTCTTGATTCTCCTCTCCGGCCCGAAAGCGCCAGATTCAAGGAAGTACGCTTCTCGATGGCATCCGTTTCACGCAGCAGGTCTCGGAGCGAAGTGCACCCTCCATCACCCTGCCATGGTCAGCCCCCCGTCTATGACCAGCACGTGGCCCGTAATATAAGAAGCCTCATCGGAAGCCAGAAAGGCGACGGCCGAGGCCACCTCCTCCGGCCGGCCCAGGCGCCCCATGGGGATCTGCGAGGCCAGGGCCTGCTCCTTGGGTGTCCTTTCCGCCGTCATCTCGGTTTCGATGAAGCCTGGAGCCACCGCGTTGACGGTGATCCCGCGCGACGCCACCTCCCGCGCCAGGCTGCGGGTAAACCCCACGATGGCCGCCTTGGACGCCGCATAGTTGCACTGCCCCGGGTTACCCACGAGGCCCGCCACCGAGGAGAGGTTAACGATGCGCCCGTGGCGCTGGCGCAGCATGGGACGAAGCGCCGCCCGGCTCATGCGGTAGACGCCGTAAAGGTTGGTCTTGAGGACCTGGTCGAAGTCTTCGTCGCTCATGCGGAGAAGCAGTTGATCCCGAGTGATGCCAGCGTTGTTGACCAGGATCTCCAGCTTGCCGAAGCGCTCAAGGGCCGCGGCCACCAGCCGTTCGGCGGTTTGGGGCTGGGCCACGTCGCCCTCCCACCCGACGACCTCGGCCCCGGTCTCGGCCGAGATCTGCCGGGCAGCCTGCTCGGCGGCGTCGGCCCGGCGGCTGCAGACGGCTACCCGTGCCCCTTCCCTGGCAAGGCGAAGGGCGACGGCGTAGCCGATCCCCCGGCTCCCGCCCGTTACCAGGGCGGCCCGGCCAGACAACGTCATACTACCCCATCCCCTTTCAGGCGTGCAAGGGATGCCTCAAGCGACGCGGGATCCTGGACGTTCAAGGCCACCGCCCCAGGCAGCGTCCGGCGCACCATGCCG
>JBFMCJ010000263.1 GCA_040754675.1 Bacillota bacterium | reverse complement strand
CAACAACCTGGTCGATGCTCTCGGGTGCCAACCTCAGCCCCCACCGCAGCGGCCTCGAGTAGAACGCCCATGTCCACTCACGCACGTAGGTACCGTCGCCGTGGCGGGTTTCGAGAAGACCCAGCATCGTCAGCAGGCGCATTGCTTCCCGCAACGACGAGCGACCCACCCCGAGTTGCTTGCTGAGCTCACGTTCCGGGGGAAGGCGGTCCCCCGGCTTGACGTACCCTTGCTCGATGAGCCCAAGCAGCTCGCTGATAATCCTGTCGGAGAGGGTGGTGCGAGCAATCTGTCTCACGGGGGCCCGCATTCCGCCGACCTCCAATGTGAAGTGGTCTGACCTGTGAACCTGCTGACAACCGCATTCGGCATCGTTCTCCAATTTCCTTCTGTAAACGGTAAGAAAATTGCGGGGCAGGAAGTCCCTTGGGTGGGCATCGTACCTCAGGAGGCAGACGAGCGCCTTATCACGCGGAGCTTTGAGTCATCTCCGAACGCCGTGACAGGAGGCGAGGGTGCGGTGGGAATAGAGAGGGAGCAGCTTTGGGAGCATTCGGTGGATGCTGCGAACTGGGAGGAGAAGCTCCCCATCCCCGCGCCTCCAGCCCTGGTAGAGAAGCAACGGGCTGCACTAGAGGCTGCGCTGGAACAGGATCGGCGGAAAGTCGTGGTGCTCGACGACGATCCTACCGGGTCACAAACGGTGCACGGGGTCGAGGTGCTCACCCGCTGGTCGCGCGAAGAATTTACCCGTGCCCTGACGGCTTCGGGGAAAATGTTCTTTGTTCTCACCAACTCCCGTAGCCTTCCCGAGGGGCAAGCCATCGAGCTCAACGCGGGCATCGCGCAGGAGCTTGTGCAAGCGTCCCGCGACACAGGCGTCGCCTTCACCTTGGTCTCCCGGAGCGACTCGACGCTACGCGGGCATTTTCCGGCAGAGACCGACGAGTTGGCGAGAATCCTGCGCCAGGCCGGCTCCCCGGTGGATGCTGTCGTGCTTGTGCCCTTTTTCGAGGAGGGAGGCCGGTTCACCGCGTGGGACGTGCAATGGGTACGACAGGGTGATCGCATGATCCCGGTAAGTGAGACGGAGTTCGCACAGGACCACCTCTTCGGCTACCGCTCCTCAAACCTGCGCGACTGGGTGGAAGAACGGACCGGCGGTCGTATCAAAGCGAGGGAGGTCCTCTCCCTGTCTCTTGACCTCCTGCGAAGCCAGCCTCCGGAACGGGTAGCCGACCTGCTGGCGGCATATCAAGGGCCGGCCATCGTGGTCAACGCTACGTCGTACCGCGACCTGGAGGGAGCGGTGGCGGCGCTTCTCGCCGCCGAGGCCCGGGGCAAGAGGTACGTGTACCGCACGGCCGCGTCATTTCTCCGCGTACGCGGGGGTATCTCTCCCCGCCCGCTTCTCGGAGCTGATGACCTCTACCAGCGAGGAGTACCGGCCTCACGAGAGGGAAGAAAGGGGGGCGGGCTTGTGGTGGTTGGGTCGTACGTTCGACGTACGGGGGCGCAGTTGGCACGACTTCTGAAGCAACCAGAAGTAGTGGGGATCGAACTCCGAGTTCAGCGGATCCTACTGAGCGCGACATCCCGGCAGGACGAGGTGGATCAAGCGAGCAGGACCATAACGGAGGCACTCGAACGCGGACGCGTGGCAGTGCTCTACACGAGCAGGGATGTGCAGACCCGGCCCGGCGAAGCTGGGCTGCAGGTTGGCGCCTCCATCGCCGATGCCCTGGTGGAGGCGGTGGGCCGTGTTGAGGAAGCGCCGCGGTTCGTCATTGCCAAGGGAGGAGTCACCTCAAGCCGCGTCGCGACGGACGCATTGGGTGTACGATGTGCGTTCGTGCTCGGGCCGATCCTTCCCGGAGTACCAGTCTGGCGATTGGGGAGCGAAACCAGGTTTCCTGGGATTCCCTATGTGATCTTTCCAGGCAACGTGGGAGATGAGAACGGTCTGGTGGAAGCGGTAAGACGGCTTGAGGGGTAGCGGGTCATCAGTCGGAATGGAGCGCTGAAGCGTAGTGTGGCGTACGACTCCTATTTCCAGCATCCCGGTGCCGGACGCGGCGGGACCACCGCTTCGGAAGTTGGAAGCGCCCGGAAACATCGAGGCTGCCGGCGGGTGCGGTGAAGCGCCGAGCATCGGGATCACCATCGGCGACCCGGCCGGGATTGGGCCAGAGATTGTGGCGAAGGCACTTGTACGCCCGGAGGTGCGCCAGTGGTGCCGGTGTGTGGTCTACGGCCAGCAGGCCGCGTTCGATCGGATCGCCGGCGTAGTTGCGCAGATGCCGCTCCTGAAAGTTGTGCAGAGTGTACAGGAAGCTTTTTACGTTTCACCCGACGTCGTGCCACTGGTGGAGGTCCGGGCCGCCTTTCCACCGGATGTGCCCATCGGCAGCGTCAGCATGGCGGGCGGCCGTGCCGCATTCGCCTACATTCGCGCCGCGGTTCAGGACGCGCTGGCCGGCCACCTGGACGGGATGGTCACTGCTCCTATCCACAAAGAAGCGCTGCGGGCGGCCGGTGTGCCGTTCATCGGGCACACAGAGATGCTTGCTCATCTTGCCGGGTGTTCCGCGGCCTTTACCATGTTCATGGCCGGCTCACTCCGCATATTCTTCGTGACGCGGCACGTGTCGTTGCGAAGAGCTTGTGACCTCATCACCACACAGCGAGTACTCGACACCATTCTCGCCGCCGACCGTTACCTGCGCCGCTTGGGGCTAAGCGATCCCCTGCTGGCGGTGGCTGCGCTCAACCCGCACGCTAGCGACGGTGGGCTCATGGGCGACGAAGAGGCCCACACCATCATGCCGGCTGTCGACGCGGCTCGGGAACGGGGTGTGCGGGTAACAGGTCCGGTACCTGCCGACTCGGTCTTTCACCAGGCCATCCAAGGGCGATTCGATGCAGTGATTTCGCTCTACCACGACCAGGGACACATCGCCGCCAAGGTCTATGACTTCGACCGTACCGTTAGCCTGACGCTTGGGCTCCCGTTCCTTCGCACGTCGGTGGACCACGGAACTGCCCTCGACATCGCCGGAACCGGGAAGGCGCGAGAGATCAGCATGCTTGAGGCGATCCGAGTTGCCGCCCGCTATGCCCGGCCCTGGCGAGCAACGGCCGGGAGATGAACGGCTCGAGGCTTTGACGCACTGCATCACAACCTGCCGTCGGCAATGCAAGGCAGGTTCGTCGCGTGAGCAATGGTAGATGAGCGCTGCCTCCCTGTATGCGGCCTCGTCGGCGGCTGCTTTGCGGCCGGAAGCGGCAGCTTCGGAGCAGGCGGCGGCCAGGGCAGCGAACTGCCTTGCCTGGTCGGCCTCGGCGTAGTGGCCCTGTCGGAGCCCCGGCGCAGATGGGACAGCGTGCGGGGCTTCCGGTTGTGCGGGGCGGTACCCCGACGCGCCGTAGCTGATGCCCGGGCCGGGCCGCTCCTCACGCCAGTACGGTTGGCCCCGCACGGCAGCGTACGCCTGCGTGCCCATGCCAGCGCAAGGTGGAACGGCGTGCTCGGTGCCGTGGCGTCACCCGCTGCGGCGCCCGGAGCCACGAGCACCAAGGCGGCCGTCACAACGAAAGTTACAGGAGCCGCCTCGGCGTCAGCCGCCAGGGCCTATCAGCAGGCGCACCAGCAGCGGTTCGGCGCTCCGCCACGCGCGGGCGCGGTGGCTGATCTGGTTTTTCTCGTCGAGGGTGAGTTGTGCGAAGCTCTTGTCCACACCCGGAACCCAGAAGACCGGGTCGTAGCCGAAGCCCTCGCCGCCGCGGGGTGAGTGCAGGATGCGTCCCTCGCACGTCCCCTCGAAGACCCAGGTCCTTGCTCCGCCCGGGGAGGGTGAATCGGGGGGCTCGGCCACCGCGACGGCGCAGCGGAAGCGAGCCGTGCGACGCTCGGGCGGCACGTTCCGCAGCGCCTCGAGCAGGCGCGCCACCCGCTGCGCGTCAGTGGCGTTAGGGCCGGCGTAGCGGGCAGCCCTGGGGCCGGGCGCGCCGCCCAGCGCGTCCACCTCCAGGCCGGTGTCGTCCGCCACGGCCACGAGCCCGTACGCCGCTGCCGCCGCCCGGGCTTTGGCCGCCGCGTTGACGGCCAGCTCCAGGCTGTCCTCGGGCACTTCCGGCATGGCTTTTCCGCCAAGTGCCGGGTCGCCTGGCATCAGCACCTCGACCAGCCCGTTCAGCGGGCCGCCGGACGCCAGGGCCTGGTACTCGCGCAGCTTGCCCCGGTTCGTCGAGGCCACGACGATCTTTGGCCTCACCTGCGCCCCCGCCCCGCTTCCCGCCCTCTCATTCGTCAACCGCAGGCCTGGCCGGAGGCGGCAGTACCCGCCGGGCCTCGATGGCCGCCACCACTTCCGCCGGCAGCACCTGGCGCTGCACTTGCATGAGCTGTCGAATGCCGGCCGCTGCCATCTCGATGAGCCGCCCGGCCCCCGCCAGGTCGAAGGGTGTGTGTTCGGCGGTGCCCTGGACCTCGACGAGCCGGCCGCTGCCCGTCATGACCACGTTCATGTCCACGTCGGCCACGGAGTCCTCGGCGTATTCCAGGTCGACCCTCACCTCGCCCCCCACGATGCCCACGCTGACAGCGGCCAGGAAGTCCGCGAGCGGGATGTGCTCCCAGCCCTGCTGCGCCTTCAACAGCCACAGCGCGTCGGCCAGCGCCACGAACGCCCCCGTGATGGAGGCCGTGCGGGTCCCGCCGTCCGCCTGCAGCACGTCGCAGTCCACCCAGAGCGTGCGCTCCCCCAGAGCCGGCATGTCCACGACCGAGCGCAGGCTCCGCCCGATGAGCCGCTGGATCTCCACCGAACGCCCCGCCTGCCGCCCGCGGCTGATGTCCCGGGGCGTGCGCTCCCGGGTGGAGCGGGGCAGCATGGCGTACTCCGCCGTCACCCACCCGGAGCCTGTCCCCCGCAGGAACGGCGGCACCTTGTCCTCGACCGACACGGTGCACAGCACCCGGGTATCACCCATCCGGATGAGGGCCGAACCCTCGGCCCACTTCATGACGCCCCGCTCGATGGCGACGGGACGCAACTCCGCCGCTCCCCGCCCGGTCCTCGCCGGCGGGGTGTGGGGCCCCGTCTGTGGAGGCGCGTTCTGCGAGCCGTGTTGCGGGGGTTGCTGCCCCGAAGCAGGCGCAAGTCGTGCCGTCACCGCTTCTCCGCGGCCTCCTGCATCATGGCCTGCACCATCTGGCGAAACCGCGCCCCCCGCTCCTCGAAGTTGTGGAACATGTCGTAGCTCGCGCACGCCGGCGACAGCAGCACCACGTCACCGGGCCTGGCCGCCGCCCGGGCGGCCCGGACGGCCGCCTCGAAGCTCTCCACCCTCTCATAGGATACAGGCCGGCCGGTCTCCTCTTCGGCCTGCCGCAGCGCCCGCTCGATGGCCGGGGCGGTCTGCCCCAAAAGCACGATGTGGCGGCAGCGCTCCGCAGCCACCCTGGCGAACTCCGCAAAGGGCAGGTGCTTGTCGTAGCCGCCCGCAATCAGCACCACCGGCTCCTGGAACGCAAGCAAGCCCGCCACGGCCCGCGCCGGTGTGGTCGCGATGGAGTCGTTGACGTAGAGAACGCCGTCGACCCGGCCCACCTCTTCGAGGCGGTGCACAACGCCCGTAAAGGTGCGAACGGCCTCCCGGATCGCCTCGAGCGGCGTGCCGCAGCGGAGCGCGGCGAGGCTGGCCGCCAGGACGTTCTCCACGTTGTGCTCGCCGCGCAGCCGGATGTCGCTGCGCCGGCACACTTCCACGACGCCGCCCGGCACAACG
>JBFMCJ010000262.1 GCA_040754675.1 Bacillota bacterium | reverse complement strand
GATGCTTCCTATGCGAGCCATCGGGCAGTCCCGGCTGTACCGGTACTGGGAGGCGCATCTGGACGGGCATTGTGGGGGCGACGCTTCTGCCCGGGAAGAAGAACGCTACCGCTTCGCCGTCCGCGCTCAGGGAACTTCGGCGCCGCTTTTCGTCGGCGCAGACGGCGCCGGTGAAGAACCGGCCGCCGTGCGGCCGTGGGTGTTTTCGCGGGCCGGCGTTTCCCTCGTCGAGGTGCCGGCGTGGGTTTCCCGATCGGTCTTCTATCAGATCTTCCCGGAACGCTTCGCCAACGGCGACCCCTCCAACGACCCGCCGGTCACCGTCCCCTGGGATGCACGGCCCACGACCAGTAACTTCTTCGGTGGGGACCTTCAGGGTGTCATCGACCGCTCGGGCTACCTTGCGGACCTCGGCATTACGGCTGTCTGGTTCAACCCCATCTTCGACTCGGTGAGCAACCACAAGTACGACACCCGGGATTACCGCCGTATTGACCCGCACTTCGGCGACCTGTCCACGTTCCGGCGCATGGTGGAGGTGCTTCATGGGCTCGGGATCCGGGTTGTTCTCGACGGCGTTTTCAACCATACCGGCGATGAGTTCTGGGCCTTTCAGGACCTGGTACAGCGTGGCACGGACTCCCCTTACTACGACTGGTACGACATCTGGCGCTGGCCCGTGACGCGCAAGCCCCTCTCGTACCGGGCGTGGGCGGGCTACCCGGACATGCCCAAACTCAACCACGACAACCCTGAGGTGCAGCAGTACGTATTCGACACGGTACGCTCTTGGATGCAGCACGGCGTAGACGGGTGGAGGCTCGACGTGGCCAACGAGGTGCCCCACGCCTTCTGGCGGGAGTTCCGGAAGGTCGTCAAGAACGCCAACCCTGACGCCTATCTGGTCGGCGAAATCTGGCAGAACGGGGAACCGTGGCTTCGGGGCGACGAGTTCGATGCCGTCATGAACTACCGGTTTCGGGACGCCGTGCTGCAGTTCGTCGCGCTCCGCCGGATACCGCCGACGGAGTTTGACGCCAGGCTCTCACAGATCCGGGCCGACTACCCCGGGCCCATCTTTTACGCGCTTTTAAACCTCCTCGGCAGCCACGATACGGAACGCTTCTTGACGGCCGCCGGAGGCGACGTGCGCCGGCTGAAGCTTGCCGCGCTCTTCCAGATGACGTACCCGGGCGCGCCCATCGTGTACTACGGCGACGAGGTGGGGCTGCAGGGGCGCCGGGACCCGGACTCGCGGCGGAGTTTTCCGTGGGATCCCGAGCGGCAGGACCAGGACCTGCTCGCGTGGTACCGCACGCTCATTGCCCTGCGCCGCAGCAACCCCGTCCTGCTGGGGGGAGACGTCCGGACGATCCTTGCGGACGACATGACGGGTGTCTACGCGTACGTCCGGGAACCGAGCAGCGCCGGCAACGCGGAGCCGTCACTGGCCATCGTGGTGCTGAACAACTCAGACGCCCCGGCGAGCGTCGGGCTTGTCTCGCCTCATGCCACCTTTGAGAAGACTGCCTGGCAGGACGCGCTCACCGGCGAATCCTTCGCGCCCGTCAACGGCAAGCTCGAAGTGGAACTTGCGCCCATGCAGGGCCGGGTGCTGATGCCGGCTGGGGCACCCTGCGGGTGCGAGGGGGGACGTTGATGGCCACCCTCCCCCTGTCGCTCAACCCGGCGGGGTTCGTGCCGCTGGTTGACCACCGGGCCGAGTGGCCCATGGCGTCGCAGCAAGAGAACGGGCGGCTCCGCATCGTGCTGCGCACCGGCCGCGACCAGGTGGCGGCTGCGGGCGTCGTCTGGGCCGACCGGTACGAGCAAGGAGGCGGACCGGATCGGGCCGGCCTCGGCCGGCCGCCCTGGTTGGAGCGCGCCTGCGAGCACTCCGGCCGTGATGCCCAGTGGGATTACTGGGAAGCGGAGCTGGAGCTGCCTACCGGCCGGTTTGCGTACTGGCTGTGGGTGCTGCCCGGCGGCGCGCAATCCGGCTTGCCTGCGGGAGGCCAGGTGCCAGCCTCTGCCTCCCGGGCCGGTGTCTGGTGGGTGGGGGACAGCGGCCTGGCGCGTGCCCGCCACGTCGTGTGGCCGTTCGAGTGGCCCCACCAGCTTGCCGGCGAAAGCCCGGCTGTGCCAGACTGGGCGCGCGGCGCTTTCTTCTACCAGATCTTCGTGGACCGGTTCTTCAACGGTGATCCCGCCAACGACCCCCCGGGTACGCTCCCCTGGCCGCAGGACACCTCGCAGCCCGTACCGAAAGGCGCAGGCCTCTTCTACGGCGGTGATCTGGCGGGGGTTATCCAGAAGCTGCCCTACCTTGCCGGGCTGGGCGTGGACGCCATCTACCTCACGCCGATCTTCCGCTCGCCCAGCAACCACAAGTACGACACCGAGGATTACCTGGACGTCGACCCCGCTTTTGGCACGCAGGACCTCCTCGCCGACCTCACCGCGCAGGCTCACCGCCACGGCATCCGGGTGATCCTCGATCTGGTGTTCAACCACTCGGGAGACCGTTTCTTTGCCTTCCGAAACCTGCTGGAGCAGGGCGCCGCTTCGCCCTACCGGGAGTGGTATTTCCCGGGAAACCTTCCTGTCTCCCAGGCGCCGCCCAACTACGAGACCTTCGCCAACGCCGTCGTCACGATGCCGAAGCTCAACACCGCCAACCCCGAGGTGCGCCGGTACCTGGTGGGTGTGGTCCGGCGCTGGCTTCAGATCGCCGACGTGGACGGGTTCCGGCTCGACGTGGCCAACGAGGTGGCGCGGGAGCTGTGGCGCGAGGTGCTGGAGTCGGCCCGGCGGGTGAAGCCGGACGTGTTCATCGTGGGGGAGATCTGGCACCGGGCGGCGTCGTGGCTTCGCGGCGACATGTTCCACAGCGTCATGAACTACCCGTGGCGGGCTCCGGTGCTGGATTTCTTTGCCCGCGGCAGCATCGGTCCAACGGAGCTTTGGGAACGCCTGGAGAGCATCCGCTTCACGTACGCGCCGCCCGTTACCGAAGCGCTGGTCAACCTCCTCGGAAGTCACGACACGCCGCGTTTTCTGCGGCTGGCCGGAGGCGAGCTGTGGCGGCTCGAGATGGCAACGCTTTTCCAGTTCGCTTATCCGGGCGTGGCCCAGGTCTACTATGGGGACGAGGTGGCCATGGACGGCGGCGGCGACCCCGACTGCCGTCGCCCCATGAACTGGTCGCCTGGCAGGGACGGGCAGTCCATGCTCCAGCTTGTGCGGGATCTGGGGCAGTGGCGGCGCCGCTACCCCGCCCTGCGCACCGGCGGCGTGGAGCTTGCAGCCGTCGACGATGTCGCCGAGGCCTTTGCCTTCTGGCGCGTCCCCCGCCTGCCCGGAGTTGCCCGTGACCAGCGCGGCGCTGGTGCCGATAGCGGCACCCGTACCGGGGGAAGCGAGCGATGCCTCGTTGTGGTCAACCGGGGGATGCGCCCGTGGCAAGCGCCGGTGCCGGAGATCACGGGCGCGGGTCTCCGCGTCACCGAGCGCCTGGCCACCGGAGAACTCGAGGTCAGCGACCGAGCGGCCGTGGTTGGGCCGCGCTCGGCCGCCATCCTGGCCATCGGGCGTTGACAGGTGCAGAAGCTGCCGTCGTCAGGCAGGACGGCTTCCCGTGCTAGAACCGGGCCGGGAAGCCCTGAGAGCAGGGCGTGTCCTTTCTACGGAGGCGCTGCAAGGGGCCTTGGCTGCTGACCCGCGGCTCCAGGTGGCGCCACCCTGGAGGCCAAACGGCTGGCCGAAGGAAAGTACGTGCTGGCGCAGGAGCTTCAAGGCAACACGAGCTTTTGCCCGGATCTCTTCCCGGGGTTGTGCATCCCGCTCAGCCAGGTGTGGAGCTGATCGGGAGAAAGCCGCGCCTTCCACTTGAACGGCCCTTGCGCGTGAAAGCGTGCCACCCTTGCCGCGACCGGGTGGGCCTGCTGGCCTCAGCCCTTCAATGCACCCCTCGTCAGGCCCTCCACCAGCAGCCGCTGCGCCAGGAAGAAGATGGCCAGGATAGGCAGGGAGCTGAGCACCGACGCCGCGGCAAATGCGGTCCAGTTGGCCTGGTACTGCCCTGCCACGTAAATCTTGATTCCCACGCCCAACGGGTAAAGCTCGGGGCTCGTCAAGTACAGGCTCGGCGCCATGTAGTCGTTGAAGATCCCGATGAACGAAAAGATGAACTGCGCCGCCAGCATCGGCTGGACGAGCGGAAACGTGATGCGCCAGAACGCCTGCCACGGTGTCGCCCCGTCCACGTAAGCCGATTCGTCGAGCTCCCTCGGGATGCTGTCGATATAGTTCTTCAACAGCCACACGGCAAAAGCGCTCCCGCCCAGTCCGTACAGTAGCAGTAACCCCTGCAGCGTGTTCAGCAGCCCCACGGTGAGGAGGATCCGGTAGATGGCGACGATCGAGACCGACGTCGGCAGCATCTGCACCAGGAGCAGCGTCAGGATCCCGTAGCGCCTTCCCGGGAAGCGAAGCCGTGAGAAGGCGTACCCGGCGAGCGCGGCGATGAGCGTCGAGGCCGCGCCCCCCACGCCCCCGAGAATGAGGCTGTTGACCGCCCACCGCTTGAAGCCGGTCGTCGTGAGCAGCCTGGAGTAGTTGTCCAGCGTGAACTGCCTCGGAATGAGGCTGCTCGTGTAAAACGCCTCGCCGGCCTTGAACGAGACTGCCAGCACGTAGAGGGTGGGGAGCAGACTCAACACCGTCACGGCTACGGCCGCGACGCGAACAGGCCAGACACGCCACGTCCCATCGCGCCGGGTTGGCCACGCCGACACGGCCTGGCCCTTGCTGGTGACCTGATACCGTACCGACGGAAGGGTGGCCACGTCAGCGTACCTCCTCGAACGCCCGCGTCAGACGGCTGTTGATGTACGTGATGGGGCCGATGATAAGGAAGATGACCACGCCGTAAGCCGCCGCCAGCCCGTAGCGCTGCACCGACGTGATCAGCTTGTAGCCGTACGTGACCAGGGTGTCGGTGGCTCCATAATCCGCGCCGGGGAACGCCAGCGGGTTGCCGCCCGTCAACAGGTAAATGACGTTGAAGTTATTGAACTGAAACGCTATCTGCGTGACGACCAGCGGAACCGTGGCAATGCCCAGGAGTGGCAGCGTGATGTAGCGGAAGCTGGCCCATCCGGTGGCCCCATCCATCGTGGCGGCTTCGTACAGCTCCCGAGGGATGCTCTGCAGCGCCGCCAGGAAGACCACCATGAAAAATGGATACGAAAGCCACAGGTTGACGGCAAGCAGTGACACTTTCGCCCAGAACGGGTCACCAAGCCAGCGCACCGGTGTCATCCCCAGGGCACCCAAAGCCAGGTTGACCGGACCATTGCCGCCCAGCAGGGCAGCCCACATCTGGATGCTGATGATGCCCGGCAGCGCCCACGGTACGATGAGCAGCGTCCGGTACAGGTTTCGCTCCCGCAGCCCCGGGTGGTTGAGCAAGAGCGCCAGCAGTAGGCCCCCCGCGATGTTGAGGAAGCTCGTTAGGACCGTCCATGTGACCGTCCAGCCCAGCACGGGCACGAACGCAGGGCTTTCCGCGAAAATCTCCAGGTAGTTGCGCAGCCCCACCCACTCGAACTTTTGAAAGTGGAACAGCCCGAAATTAGTGAATGAGATATAGATGTTGTAGGCGGCGGGCAGCACGACGAAGATGACAGTACCAACAAGAAGCGGTGTCAGGTAGGCAGCGGCTTGCAGGCCCTGCCCGCGGCGCGGCCGCATGGAACCCATCAAACTCGACCGCCCTCCTCTCGGTGGGTGGCCGG
>JBFMCJ010000261.1 GCA_040754675.1 Bacillota bacterium | reverse complement strand
TCCCTTCACGTGTAGCTCTGCGTCCCCCTCGGGACGTAACCTACGTTCGTCGTGAACGGGGGCCGGCCTCGTTCATCGTAACTAGCTATGGGACTCTCTTCTATTCCGGTATATCCACTCGTGCAGCCTTGTGCCGGGAACTCACACTCCCGATACGGCTCAGGCTACCGGTCGACGTGGTGGTGGCGGACCTCAACCGGTTTCTAACCGTTTGGGGCGCTTACTTCGCTATAGTCCCTGGTCATGGCGTGAATTCCTCCGGATCGATCAGGCACGCGTGATCAACAGGAGGATCGCGTGAGGCTTCCCGAGGCGGAGGCCGTAGGCCGGAGCCTCGGGAAGGGGTCGGCCGGAGGGCTGGAGGACCTTGACAAAACGGTCACCGGCGGGTTCCCTACGAGGTGACACCACGCAGTCACAACGAAGGGAGCATCGCCGCCGGTGACCGATCTCAGCATCGCAGGGCTGGACCTGTTGCGCAAGTACCAGGGCGACCCGCAGCTCGACGCCCTGCGGGAGGAGGTCCGCCTGCTGGCCCAGGCCCTCATGGAGCTGGAGGTGAGCCAGCAGGTGGGCGCGGGACGCTATGAACACACGCCCCAGCGCAAAGCCCACCGCAACGGCTACCGGGAGCGGGAGTGGGACACCCGGGTGGGCACCATTCCCCTGCGCATCCCCAAGCTGCGGGAAGGCAGCTACTTCCCGTGCCTGTTAGAGCCCCGTCGCCGGGCGGAAAAGGCGCTGCTTTCCGTCGTGTAGGAGGCCTACGTGGAAGGGGTGAGCACCCGGAAAGTGGACGAGCTGGTCAAAGCCCTGGGGATGGAAGGCATCAGCCGAAGCCAGGTCTCCCGCTTGTGCCAGGAGCTGGACGATCACCGCGACGCACGGACGTCGTGGGCATCTTCCCCAACCCGGAGGCTGCCCTGCGCTTGATCGGGGCGGTGCTGCAGGAGCAGCACGAGGAGTGGATGGCGTCCCGGCGCTACTTCAGCCAGGAGTCCATGGCCAAGCTCTACGCCGCGCGGCAGCGGCAGACGGGGAGTGAAAGCGAGGGGATGACACCACTGCCTGACATCGCGGCGTAACGGGTGAGGTTCAAGTGGGAACCCAATTTACACCACTTGGGGGGACGCTATTCTGCTGGACCCGTGCACCAACGCCGTCAGGGCATTGCCCCCATCGTCCGTTGCGTGCCAGTGAGCCAGGTCGAGGTAGCGCAGCACCCTCTGCATACCCCACGCCACGAGCACCCGGGTGGCGCTCGGGCGCAAGTGAACGGCCCACGGGATGCGACCGAGCAGCGGCAAGAGAACAACCGCGCCCACCAAACCGGCCCCCGTCAGCGCCGCGACGCCCAGGTTCGCCACCGCCCGTTCGGCTGCCACTGCCTCGACGAGGTAGAGCGGCAGGTAACCCCGAGGCTGAGTGGCGTTGCGAAGGATATGGCTGCAGAGGGGCGCCTCTACCGGTGTAGCCACCCAGCCAGCGTGTAATAGAGGGGGATACCCAGGATGACGTTGAACGGAAACGTCACCCCCAAGGACAGCGTAATGGGTAGTCCGGGGGTGGCCTGCGGCAGAGCCAGTCGCACGGCCGCTGGTGCGGCGATGTAAGAGGCACTGGCCACGAGCACCGCGAAGAGTGTTGTGCCCGCCACGCTGAGGCCTATCAAGGAGCCGACCACAGCTCCGAGGCTGCCACCGACCACAGGCATCAGCACCGCAAAGGTCCCGAGAAACCGGCCGACGGAGAGGAACTCCCCAACCTGCCGACCAGCCGTCAGGCCCATGGCCAGCAAGAACAGGGAGAGGACGCCGGGAAAAAGACCGAGGATAAAGGGCTCCATGACACGCCGGCCTTCCGTCCCAACCGCGGCGCCGACCACCATGCTGCCGAGCAAGACGACGGAACTGCCGCCGAGCAGGGTCTCTCGAAGAGCAGCCCGCAGGGTGGATGGGCCCGACTCCGGCTCCTGGCGGCCGTATCGCCGTGCCAGCAGGATGCCCCCGATGACGCCGGGAGCTTCCATGAGGGCCATCACCGCGGTCATGAACCCCTCGGGGGACAGCCCCTCTCGAATGAGGAAGTTGGTGGCCGTGACGAAGGTCACGACGCTGATCGACCCGTAGTGGGAGGCGATGGCGGCGGCGTTGACAGGGTCCAGGCGGCCAAACCGGACGAGGAACGCGAAAGCAAGGCGCGGTAGCACAACGAGCCCCAGGGCAAGCCCGGCGATGGCGGTGGCCAGGAACCGGTCGGAAATCCCTTCCCGGGCCAGTTCCGCTCCTCCCCGGAAGCCCACGGCCATCAACAGGTACAGGGAGGCACTCGTGACCAGACCTTTGGGGATCGCTAGATCGGACCGCAGCGCGCCGGCTAGCAGCCCTAACGCAAAGAAGAGGATCATGGGCGACAGAAGGTTTTGCAGGGCTGAGGAGAAAAAGTCAAGCAACGCGGAAGCTCCTCTCGCGAATGTTCGTTCCGGAATCCTAATACGCGAATAGTGGAACGTCAATTGGCTGGTGAAGGGCTCCTGGGGCGGAAGACCGAGGCGGTGGGGGGAAAAGGGGTGAAGCACTGGACTTTTCTCAGTAATCACGCTCAGGTGCTGCTATGCATCGCCCAAGACCCATCCATAACGGCGCGCGAGATCGGCCAGCGGGTGGGCATCACGGAGCGGGCCGCTCAGAAGATCATCCGAGACCTCGAAGCAGCAGGGTATCTCGCGCGGCAGCGCCAGGGAAGACGTAATCGTTATGACCTCTACCTGGACAGGCCCATGCGCCATCCAGCGCAGAGGGGCCTGACCATTCGAGACCTGCTCGAAATGCTCCAGGAGCGCGAATCCCTGGAGGGGCATGGACGTCCCTCCGAGGCCACATCGGGTACACGCAGTGAATCTGGTGGTGGGCCTTGACGGGCTGAAGCCAGGACTTGGCATAGGCATCGCCACGTTCGACATGGATGTGGGGCGGCTCGTTGCCCTCATTGCTGAAGAAAAAGAAGCGGTAGCCCGCCAGTTTCGAAACGGTTGGCATGGTGTATCGCCTACATCTTAGCACGTGGTGGCCTGGACACAACGCTACCGGACGGGTCATCCGGGCCTTGGGCGATCACGTCGCGTACGCGCTCTGCCAGTCCCACATCCTCTGCTAGCAACCGCAGGAGTGCCCACATGACGGCGCTGGCGTCCACCTGACGCTGCAGGGCAAACTCGCCGGTGTGGCGACGCCCTATGGCCGCCGAAACCCGTAATATAGCTGGTCCAGCCACGGGTAGGTCTGCCAGCCGCCGGACGACCCGACTGGGGTTCGAATGGACCGGTTTCGTTATCGAGGACTCCGCTGAGCGCGACCCGGGCACCCCCGACGCGCCGCCCGCTGGTGGGTTTGCATTCGGGCCTTCTTCCCACCCCTCCTCTCCATCGAGGCAAGGGAGCGGTAGGTGAGGTACGGGACGGCGAACCCGGCTGCCTTGCCACCGTTCCCCCGTTGCCGACCGGGGCAATCGTAGCCACCGCCTTGACGTTGTAGTCTCTGCTGTCCCAAAATGCCAGTGGGAGTTTATGCTTGCTTCCCCCAGAAACGGTGGCGAGTCGGGCGGGGGGTTCCCGTGGCGTACCCCCTTCGAAATCCGGCTTTTTAGGAGGTGCGGCTCGTGAAGGCGGGGGGGTATTCTCTGTCCTCGTCCGTGGGCGTGGCGGCGATGCTGATCATGCTGGTCGCTACGGCGGTCGCCGCGCGGGGGTACGTCTCTCCTGAGCACGTGCCAGGCGCAACCACCATCGACGGTGTCAAGGCCTGGGAGCTGTGGGAACGGGGCGTGATCTTCATCGACGTCCGCATAGCCAGCGATTACGAGGCGGGGCACATACCGGACGCGATCAACCTGACCATCGAGCGTGACGAAGCCAAGAGCCCCTTCACCGAGCAAAGTCTCCTGGAGGTACTGGGGAGCAAGGACAGAGAAGTGGTGTTCTACTGCAACGCCGAGCGGTGCTGGCGGAGTTCGGTGGCTGCGGAGCGGGCTGTCAGCTGGGGCTTCACCAGGGTTTACTACTATCGCCTGGGCTTTCCTGACTGGCAGAGGAGGAATTACCCGGTGGAGTGACCTTGCCGCTGGATCGCCCGGGAGCGTGAGGGGTTGGTGGAGGCGTTGGGCCTCTTTCTGTGCGGTGGTTTGTGAGCCGAAGAGGGTTGCGCCATGTCGGTGAGAAGCCGCCTCATGATCTTGAGCGTCCTGGCCACCTTGTTCATGGCCGGCCTGTCTCTTTTCGTGGCAAGGAGCTTGAGTGACCAGTGGGAGAAAAGGTTTCAGGAGGCAGCTCTCAAGAGCAAGCAGGCGTTGTGGCAAGTGATCACGGTGGCCCAGTTGCGCGAGATGCAGGCGGCCATCACCACGCTGTCCAGGGACAGGGAGATCATCGCCGCCCTGCAGGCGAGAGACAGACCAGCGTTGGCGGCCAACGCCAACCCTGCGTTCAACCGGCTGGAGGCGTCAGGAGTCATCACGGGACTGCTGATGGTGACCGCGGATGGTGAAGTCTTGTTCGCCGCGCCGGGCGACGTAAGCGGCACGACGCGCATGGTACTGGTGCAGCAGAGTCTCGAGACGCGTCAGGCGAGCAGCGGCATCGAACGGGCCGATGACGGTCGGCTCAGCGCCGTGGTCGTCGCTCCCCTGCTGGCGCGGCGCACGGTCGTGGGCGCCGGGGTGCTGCTGCGAAACCTGGAGGCGGCTGCCCGTGAGCTCAGGGCCGGCGACGGTTCCGAAGTTTGGATTGTGGGCCCCGGCGGTGCCGTGGAGTACGCTACCGATGATGAGATGGCCCGAGCATTGCCCCTGGCTCTTCCCCAGATCGGCGGGATGTCCGCCTACTTCGCCGGTTACGGGGACCGTATGTACTACGTCACCGTGCAGCCGCTCACGGACGCCACGGGCGCACCGGTCGCGCACCTCGTGACGGCGAGCGACCAGACCGAAAGCTACCTCTCTCAGCGGGCCACGACGCGCTTTCAATACGTGGGCATCGCTGCCGTTGCAGCCGTTGTCGTGGCCGCGACAACCCTCGTGGCGTTGCTGATCACCCGGCCCCTCCGGCGATTGACGTCCATTGCCGAGGTGGTCGCACAGGGAAACTTGAGTCAAAAAACAGGCATCGCCGGGCGGGACGAGATCGGCCGCCTGAGCGCGAGCTTTGACACCATGATTGACAACCTGCGCGAGATGCTCAACGGCGTGGTGGAAACCATCAAGGGGTTGAGCGCCAGCAGCCAGCAGCTGGCCGCCACCGCGGAGGATGCCACCCGGACCACCCGGCAGATCGTCACAACCATCGGTCAGGTGGCGGCCGCCAGCTCAGACGAGAGCAGCGCGGTGCAGGAGGCCTCGGCCCTGGTGAGCCGCATGTCCACGGCCATCGAGTCGACCGCCCGCAACGCCGAGCGGCTGGCGGCCTACTCCAGCCAGGCCACGGCCACGGCGGCGAAAGGCACGGAGGCGGTGCGGCAGACGGTGCAGGGGATGCAGGACATCCGCCAGGCGGTCTCCAGCACCGCCGAGAGGGTGCGCGAGCTGGACGTGTATTCCCAAAAGGTGGGCGAGATTGTACAGGTCATCTCCGAGATCGCCGAACAGACCAACCTCTTGGCGCTGAACGCGGCCATCGAGGCGGCTCGCGCCGGCGAGCACGGCAGGGGCTTCGCGGTGGTGGCCGAGGAGGTGCGCAAACTGGCGGAGCGGTCGGCCGAGTCTGCGAGGCAAATCGCGGGCCTCATCGACAGCATTCGTGAGGGGATCGACAAGGCCGTTTCGGCCATGCAG
>JBFMCJ010000260.1 GCA_040754675.1 Bacillota bacterium | reverse complement strand
GCCGGGACGGAGCGCCAAACAACGTTGTGGTGTTCCGCCGGGGAGGCAGCCGGGAGGAGTACGGCAAGATCACTGACCTGGAGATCGGCGAGGGCGATGTGATTAGCTTCCGCGGAGGCGGCGGAGGAGGGTTCGGAGACCCTCTCGAGCGCGATCCGGAGATGGTCAGGTGGGATGTCCTTAACGGTTACGTCAGCCTGGAAGCTGCGGAAAGGGACTACGCGGTGGTGCTGGACCCTGGCACCATGAGGGTGGACCCGCAGAAGACGGCCTCCTTACGTGCGGAGCGTAAGGCTCGGGGCACCCCTGCACCAAGATGACTTCTCGGGAAGGTGCGCGGTCGTGGGGCGCCGGATAAAGTTCGTATTCGGCCGGGGTGGAGAGGTGCGGGCGGACCTGCTGGAAGGAGAAGCGCCGAAAGTCTGTAGCGCTATCTGGGTCTTGCTACCTGTACGCGCGTGGGCTCTGCATTCCCGCTGGTCAGGAAGGGAGGTCAACTTCCCCATCAATACGGGCCAATGCAAGCCTCCGCGCGAGAACCTATCGCTTTATGTCAGCAGGGGTGATGTGGCCTACTGGCGCCTGGAGGGCAGTGATGAGCGACCGGAGGCGTTGGCTCTCTACTACGGTGCGGAAGAGGCCCGGGACTGGCGCGGTCAGCAGCCGGTCAGCATCTTTGCTCGCGTGGTGCCGGAGGATCTCAGTGTCCTGGAGGAGGTGGGTCTGCGCATCTGGCAGCAAGGTGGAGAGCCAGTGCTGGTGGAAGTGTGCAGCGCGTAGGGGGTAGCCGTCGTGGTGCAATCTGCGGCCGAAATGGTTGGAGAGCGCCTGCGCCAGCTGCGGAAGGCGAAGAAGTGGACGTTAAAGGAGACGGCTGAGGCAAGCGGGTTATCGGTGAGTTTCATTTCTGACATCGAGCGGGGTGAGGCAGCTCCGACTTTGACTTCGCTGGAAAGGTTGGCTCGGGCTTTGGGGGTGGGCCTCGAGGCACTGTTCGCACTACCTGCGCACGCTGCCCAGGTCACGAGAGCCGACGAACTCCCCACAGTAGAGGCCTGGCGGGGGGACGTAATCTACTACCGGCTGTCCAGCACCGCCATCGAGAACCGGAAACTGGAGTGCCTCGTTGTCAAGCTACTTCCGTCCCCTCGGTGGTTGCGGGCTCAACCTTATTCCCACGAAGGTGAAGAGTTCGGCTACGTGCTCAAAGGGACGCTGACCATGGTGTTTCACGACTCGGAAGTGGAACTGAGGCCGGGAGACAGCATTCACCTACCTTCGACCCTTCCCCACATTTGGCAGAACCGGACTCAGGAAGAAGTGGTGGCCATCTGGGTAATCACGCCAGCCATACACTAATAGCGGCAATACTGGATTCGGCTTTCTAAAAGCGAGGGCTGGCGCTGAGTGTCCGATACTTTCCCGACAGCAAGGAGGGTAATCTCATGAGGAGAACTCGGTTGCGCGTACCGGGGCTGTTCCTGGCGGCGTTGGCCCTTGCCCTCCTGGTAGGTGCTTGTGCCACGCGCCAGCAACCACCCGAGGCTGGTTCTGCGCAAGAACCAATTAACATCGCAATATTCACCCCCGTTCGGGCGAACGCGTATGACCAGGCGTACATCGACGGAGCCAATAGTAAGGCGGCGGAATATAACGTGCGTATAGACGTGTTCTCGTGCGAGTTCAACACCCAGGAGCAGATCAACCAAATGCAAGATGCTATCACAGCGGCCAAGTACAAAGCATTCATCGTACATGCCAACGACAGTAACGCTATTGTGCCCGCCGTTCAGGAAGCCGTGGCGAAAGGTATCGTGGTCATTGGAATCGAGTACCCGATTGGCCCTGATACGCGATCGCTCAAGCCGTATCCGCCCGGGGTCAAGTGCATAATCGGCTGCACCGGTTGGTCGATCGGGACGTGGCTGGGCAAGGCGGTGGTACAGGCAAGCGAGGGTAAAGACCCTTGCAAGGTTGCGTACTTGATAGGCGCGCAGTCCCTCACCATCGACCAGGACCGGTTTGAAGGGCTGAAGTCGGTCATCAAGGATCATCCCAACATTCAAATCACGGCCTTCCAGGAGGGGCAGTACCGTCGGGATGTGTCTCGTGAGATCATGCAGAACGTCTTCCAGGCGCAACCAGACATCAGCGTAGTGGTTTCCTCAGGTGATCAGATGACGCTCGGCGCTTATGACGCGGCCAAGGAGGCGGGGCTGGAGAAGCAGATCAAGTTCATCGGCAATGGATGTAGCAAGGAAGGCTGGCAAGCCATTAAGAACGGAGAGATGTTCGCCAGCTACGCCAATATTCCATATACGGAGGGGCAGTTGGCGGTCGAGATGGCCGTCAAGGCGCTTCGGGGTGAAACGGTGCCGGAGTCGATCAACCTGGAGGACATGCGGCCCCCGTTGCCGGCCGAAGGTCCTCTGATTACACAGCAGAACTGCGACAGCTTCCAACCCCAGTGGTAGGTGCGAGTCTTCCTGGTGAAGGGGATTACCGGGGGACATGGGCGACCAACCGGCGGTCTTGCTGCGATCAGTAAGCAAGCGCTTTGACGGCGTGGAGGCGTTGAAGGACGTGTCCCTCGCTGTCGAACAAGGGGTAGTGCATGCCCTGGTCGGCGAGAACGGAGCAGGCAAGTCGACCCTCGGTAAGATTGTCAGTGGTGTCTTGCGCCCGGATGGAGGCCAGATCGTAGTGAGGGGACGCACCGTAGGCTTCCGGTCTCCGCGGGATGCGCTCAGGGACGGGATTGCTCTAATCTCGCAGGAGGTCACGCTGGTCCCGCAGCTGACGGTGGTCGAGAACGTGTTCCTGGGCATAGAGAGCGTCCGGCGCGGATTCGTACAACCTAGGGCCATGTTGAAACGGTACGACGAGTTGACAGCGCGCTCCGGGTTGTACGTCCCGCCGGACGCTCTCGTTTCCTCGTTAAGCCTGGCGGATCAGAAGAAAGTCGAGATCCTACGAGCGCTGGCCAGGGACGTGCAGCTGATCGTGGTAGACGAAGCCACAGCGGCCATGCCCCTTGAGGAAGCCCAAAGGCTGCATTCCCTGACCCGCAGATTGAAGGCGACGGGGACCACGATACTGTACGTATCACACTACTTGGAAGAAGTGCTTTCTCTGGCTGACATAGTAACCGTACTGCGGAACGGTCGATGCATCAAGACCTCGCCTGTAAGTCAGGAGACGCCGGAGAGCCTGGTCGAGGCCATGCTCGGCCGGTACGTGTCCGTTGGATTCCCGGACAAGATGTACCCGCCTTCTAACTCTCCCATTGTGCTGTGGGTAGAAGATCTTACAGCTCCGCGCGCCTTCACAGGTATTTCCTTCCAGGTGAGAGCTGGCGAGATAGTGGGGCTCGCCGGCCTGGTGGGAAGCGGTCGCTCGGAAGTGGCGCGAGCCATCTTCGGAGCAGGGGTCCGGGCAACGGGTACCATCAAGGTGCGGGGCAGAGTGGTGAACCCGCGGTCGCCCCGTGAGGCGATTGATGCGGGGATCGCTTTGCTACCGGAGAACCGGAAGGCCCAGGGGTTAGTGCCGAGACTGCCGGTTGGTCACAACGTCTCGCTGCCCCACCTGAAGGGGGTAGCGCGTGGTCCGTTCGTTGAGGTGAGGCGCGAGCATTCTAAGGTGGCGCGCCTGTTGAGAGAGCTAGACGTCAGGCCGTCGGACCCACGGGCGGAGGCCCGGACACTGTCGGGGGGGAACCAGCAGAAGGTTCTTTTCGCGAAGTGGCTATTCGGTCGGCCGCAAGTGCTAATTGCCGACGAGCCGACCGCCGGAGTGGACGTCGGTGCGAAGCGGGCCATTTACCGGCTCATTCAGTCCCTGGCCCAGGAAGGAATGGCGGTGCTCCTCATCTCATCTGATCTGGCCGAGGTTCTGGGCCTTGCCCACCGGGTTTTAGTGATGCGGTCGGGTCGGATCGTGGGAGAGTTCTTCGGCTCGGACCTGAATGAGGGCAGGGTGATGCAAGCCATGTTCACCGGAGACCGAGGCGGTGCAGGCCTTGCCTAGGGGGGTAGCGAGTGATGTGGCAAGGTCGGGCCGCAAAGGACGGATTCTCGCGGTTGCCCGAACGATGCTCCGCAGCTACGGGATTGTCCTGGCTTTTATCCTGCTCTTTGTTGTGCTTTCAGTCTCGACGCCTACCTTCCTAACGGCCCGCAACCTTCACAACATCCTGGATCAGTCAGCCGAGATTGGTATTGTAGCCTGCGCGATGACATTAGCAATCATCAGTGGCAATTTCGACCTCTCGGTGGGCGGTAGCTACGCGTTCGCCGGATGCTTAGCCGCTATGATCGCTGTGCGGGGGCTCACGGGGGCCGGGCTGGCTCTTGGTTTGTTGGCCGGGCTGGCGTTCGGGCTGTTGAACGGCATCATCGTGGGGGGGTTCCGGGCTCACTCCTTCATCGCCACTCTCGCCACCGGATACATCATCCGGGGGCTGGCCATGATTCTCACGGGCGGCAGGCTGATCATCGTGGAGGACTCGGCTTTCAAATGGTTAGGACAGGGCAGTTTTGTAGGGGTGAAGTATCCGATTCTCGTGCTGTTCGCCTGGGTGGCGTTAACGTGGCTGCTGCTGTCCAAGACGACCTTCGGGAGGGCAGTGTATGCCATTGGGGGAAATCCAGAGGCCGCCTATCTCTCCGGAGTCCGAGTCAATCGGGTAAGAACCGTCATATTCGGCATAAACGGCTTGAGTGCTGCATTGGCAGGCCTTATTGCCGTCTCTCGTATTGGTCAGGGCCAAGCGGATATCGGTCCACTGGTTGACTTACAAGCGATTTCGCGTGTCGTTATAGGCGGGACGAGCATCTTGGGGGGAGAAGGCTCGATCTGGCGTACCGTCTTTGGCGTCCTATTGATGCGGCTAATGGCCAACGGATTCAACATTCTAAACGTGTCACCCTTTTACCAGAGGGTTTTCGAAGGGGCAGTCATCCTCTTCGCGGTGGCGCTTGACACGCTCACACGCTCCCGCAGCGGGAGGTGACTGCTCGGCGCTGGGGCTAGGCCTCTGGCGAAGGGTAAGAGTCGAGAGGGGGAACAGGGCGCAGTGGGTGGACCTGACAGAGCCGTGCGGATAGGAACTTGCGGGCGGTATCTGCGGGAGCGGGGAATCGCCGCCGCGATAGTCGTGTCGCCCGCCAACATGTTCTACCTTACCGGGTTGAGCCTTACACCTCACGAGCGGTTAGCGGCGGTGCTGGTGGCAGCGGACGAGAAACTGCTCGTAGTGGTGCCGGATTTCGAGCGTGACAGGGCGCTGGAGTTCCTTCAGTCCCGGCAGATTCTCGCCTGGCGAGACGGTGAAGATCCCCTGGCCACTCTTGTGGGCGGCCTCCGGGTGTTGGGAGTGGGTCCGGGCGCGCGGCTGGGAGTGGAGAAGGGCAGGTTCACCCTTGATCTAGCCGACCGGTTGCGTGCTGCCTTCCACAAACTGGAATATGGGGACGTGAGTCCGCTCTTTGTACGTATGAGGGCCAGGAAAAGTGAGGAAGAGATTGCCTGTATCCGGGAGGCCTGCCGGATCACCGTGGCTGCGATAGGCGAAGTGTTGTCGTTTATCCGACCGGGGGCAACTGAGTTGGAGGTAGCCGCCCGTCTGGATTTGCTGCTGGCGTCGGCGGGATCTTCGGGTAGCGCCTTCCGCACCACGGTGCTTTCCGGGGTCCGTTCGGCCTCTCCCCACGCGACCAGTAGCAGCAAGGAGATCTCCCGCGGTGAAGTGGTGGTCATCGATGTCGGTGGGACGTACTGCGGTTATTGTGCGGACGTTACCCGCACGGTGGTGGTGGGTCCC
>JBFMCJ010000259.1 GCA_040754675.1 Bacillota bacterium | reverse complement strand
AACGCCACCACCAGGGCAACCGGCCGCAGGAGCCGCCCGACCGCCACGGCGCTACGCCGCCCACTCCGCCCGGACGAACAACCACGCGGCGGTCGCCAGGTAGAGGAGATTGGGCATCCACGCCGCCGCAAGCGGATCCAGCGCGCCGGAATTGCCCAGCGAACGGCACAGCGCAAAGATGACGTAGTACAGGAGCGTCAGCCCCAGGCTCGCCGCCGCGCCGAACGCCCGCCCTCCCCGCCCGCCGTACAGGCTGAGCGGCAGCCCCAGCAGCACCAGCACCAGGTTGGCGACGGGCAGGGCGAGCTTGAAGTGATAGTCCACCACCAAAGAGCGCGCCGTCACCCCGGCCTGGCGCAGCCGCCGGATCTGATCGCGCAGTTCACGGCGGCTCATCTCCTCGGTGCTCTTCTGTGAACCCAGGTAGGCCTCCGTCGGTTCGGCAAGGGTCAGCTCGTACGCCTTCATGCTGGATTCCAGTTGAACGTACCCGTCGGCGTCAAGCTGCTTCATGGTGACGTCTTCGAGGTGCCAGGTGCGCCCCTCGTACCAGCCCCGCCGCGCCGTGTAGATGGCGGGGAAGGTACCCGGGCGCAGCTCGTAGACAAGGGCGTCCAGGAGCTGGCGCGTCGACCGGTCCACTCTGCGCACGTAAAACCAGTGGGTGGGCGTCCCCCTGAAGAAGACGTTCTCCGAGATGGCCGGCACGGGGTCGGCCAGGATGGCGCGGCGAAGGTGGACCTCATAGCGGTGGTTGGCCTCGGGCACCACGTACTCGTTGAGCAGGTAGGCCCCAACGCTGATGACGGCGCCCAGCACGATGACGGGCACGCCGATGCGCAGCACGCTGAGGCCCGAGGTGCGCATCACGGTCATCTCGCCGTCCCTGACGAGCCGCCCGGCCGACAGCAGCGTCGCAAACAGCGAGGCGATGGGCAGCGCGATGCTCAGCGCGCTCGGGATCTTCAACGCGAGAAGCCACATCGTGACGCCGAGCGCGGTGCGCTGCACCACCAGGAGGTCCGTCAGCTGGAAGATGGTGCTGGTCAGCAGCAGAACCAAAAAGCCGGCCGCCGTTGCCACAAAGGGGACGATGAACTCCCCTGCCACGTAACGGTCAAGCCGGCGTACCCTCACCACAGGCCGCCCACGCCCTCACGGAGCGGCCGCCATGATGCCGAGCTGGTGCACCCCTCCGTAGGCTTCTCCACCCAGGTAGGCGTAGCTGGCCGCGAAGCCCCGGCCCGGCACCTCCACGCCGGTACCGATGAACCAGCCGCTCTCCGGCCCGTTCTGTTCAAATCCCAGCCTCAGGGCCACCGCAGGAGCAGGGTACAGGCGCGCCTCCAGCCGGATGGCGCGGCCCGTGCGCAAATTGAGGAGGTCCAGCGCGTCGGCCTCCAGGATCAGGTAGTCGTTGGCCTGATACGCAAGGCCCGCGCTCAGAGCCGGCCCAACCGCGATCCGCTCCTCGGCGCGCCCGGACAGGCCGCTTTGCCCGATCTCGAGCAGCGGGCCGATGCGGGCCGCCGCGACGACCTGCTCGCTCAGCGCTGCCAGAAGCCCGATGTCCAGGCCCAGGTAGTGGTCGTCTCGCACGCTCTCAGAGGCCGAGGCCCTGACCCGGCGGTAGTGGCCGCTCAGGCCCAGCGCGGCCACGGGACTCACCGCCATGGCGTACGTGTAACCAACCGAGAGTTCGGTCACCGGGCCGGGCGGGGCGCCACCCAACGCGTCCCGGCCGCCGTACCTGGCCCAAAGCGCCCACCCCTGCCCGTCCCTCCCCTCTACGAGGCTGAACGCGTGAACGAAGGTGGGGTTGCCGGCCGCGCTTTCCCCGCGAGCCAGCGTGGCCCCCACCCCCCACCGGCGCCCTTCGACGAACGCCGGCCCGGCGGGGTTGGAAAGGCCGCGCAGCGGCTCGTCGGGGGCCGCCATGGTGGCAAGCCCCTCGAACAGCACGGCCGCGTCCGGCGCACGAGGCGCTGCCAGCGCGCCCGCGCCAGACGGCGCCGCCGGGGGCAACAAGGACACGAAAGCCGCGATCACCCCGGCACTAAAAACCCGGGCTGATGCTGGCGCCCGCCACAAACTGCAACGCCCCCTTGTCCCGCACTCCCAGGTCTACGGCAAACCACGGGCTGAACTGGAGGGTCGCCCCCGTGCTGAGGGTCAACCCGTCGTAATCGACGCCAACCGTCACGATGGGCTCCGGAATGGCGCCCGGCCGCCGCACGGTCACCGGGTTGAGCGTCGCATTCACGCCGGTGAAGACCCGCAGGCCCCCGGCAAAGCTCCTGACGCCCACGTGAGCCCGCAGCAGCGGCCCCGGGAGCCGGTGGCTGGCGACGATGTAGCCGCTCGTTCCCTCGATTCCGGCCGCCAGGGCCGGAACGTTGCCATGCTCCTTGAGCAGGCGGTAACGGGCCAGGATGCCGACAGGCCAGGCCGGCCCTTCCCCGAAGACGTCCGGATTGCCGACGGCGACCCCCAGCTCCAGGTCATCCGTTACGCCGTACCGGAGGTAAGCGCGGGCGCCGCCCCCGGCCTCGGCCACCACCCCGAGCGTCGTCTGCCCCGCCGGCCCCGTGTCCGCCGTCGGAACGTTGGCCATCCCGGCGCTCCGCCCGCCGAGAAGCGTTGAGCCTTGCGCGGACGGTGCAACCCCCATCAGGCACAACACGACCGCCAGGCCGGCGGCCCCCAGCGTGCGCACTGTGGCGACCCTCCCTTTTCCAGTGAGCGAAGGCGCTCTTCCAGGTGCTCCAGCCGTTCCAGCATCTCGGGAAGGCGGCGGCTGACGGCCCAGACCCGCAGCGCGTGCGCGTGCGGCATGGCCGGTTCGCCCGCCACTTTTGCGCCGGCAGGGACGTCCTGGATGACCATCGTGCGAGCAGCCACCACGGCCGAATCGCCGATGGTCACGTGATCCTTCACGCCCACCTGTCCGGCCAGGATGACCCCGGCTCCGATCCGGGCCGAACCGGCGATCCCCACCTGGCCGATGATCAGGCAATTGGGGCCGATGCGGACGTTGTGCGCCACCTGCACCATGTTGTCGATCTTGGTCCCGCGCCCGATGACCGTGGCTCCGCAGCTTCCCCGGTCGATGCAGGCGTTGGCTCCAATCTCTACATCATCTTCGATGACGACCGTACCGATGTGCGGGCGCCGCCGGTGCACCCCCGCCTCGGTGGCAAACCCGAATCCGGTCGACCCGACGACCGTTCCCGGGCCGATCAGCACCCGGCGGCCGATGCGCACCCGCTCGAGCACCACGGCGTTGGCGTGGACGACGCTCTCGTCGCCCACCGCCACATCATCGGCCACCACCGCGCCGGGATGGATGACGCACTCCCGGCCCAGCCGCACCCTGCGGCCGATGACCGCTCGGGCCCCGACCCGCACGCCGGGGCCGAGGTCGGCGTCCGGAGCGACCACCGCGGTCGGGTCGATGCCGGGCGGCGGAAGCCACGCTTCAGGGGCGAAGTACTCCAGAAGCCGGTCGAAGGCCCTGCGCGGGTCTTCCACCTCGATGCAGGGACGGCCCTGCACCGCCTTGCCGGGCGGCACCAGGACCGCGCCCACCTTGCGATCTCCCAGCTCCTCCCAGTAGCGCGCCGAAAGCACCAGCGTCACGTCCTCCGGCCCCGCCTGGTCGGCGGGCGCGACGCCCCGCAAGACGGCAGCCGGGTCGGCGCCGATGATGCGGCCCCTGAGGCGTTCGGTGACCTCCTGTACCGTCAGCTCCCGCATGGCCCCTAGCGTCCGGAGGGTGCGTTCGCCTGCGTCTTGACGCCGAGCTCTCTCAGCACCTCGTCGGTGGTATCGCGCCCGCCCCAGATGACCTGGCTCTTGTCCAGCACCACCTCCAGGCCCAGGCGCTCGCCCACCTTGCCGATGGCCTCCCGGATCTTGGGAAGCCGGGCGTTGATCATCTCCTGCTTGCGCTGGTCAAGCTGCTGCTGGTACTTCACGAACAGGTCCTGCTTCTGCTGCTGGTAGCGCTCGCGCAGATCGGCCTTGTCGCTCTCGTTCATGCCCCTGGACTTGTCGTCGAACTCGGCATCCAGCCTGGCCAGCTCCTTGTCGAGTTCCGCCTGCAGCCTCTCCGTCTCCTTCTTGAGAGGCTCGTTGAGCGCCGGGCCCAGGTATTCGCTTGCCACCCGGTCAACGTCCACGTATCCGATGATGGTGGCCGTCTTCGCCGAAGAACCTGACCACACCAGGGCCGCGGCCGCCAGCACCACCAGCGCCGCCGCGACGGCCGCGAGCAGCGCCGGGCGCTTGTGACGCAATCTTTCCAGGGAACCCATGCCGCTCCCGCCTTTCCCGCTCCGTTCTAGAATTGCTGGCCGATGCTGAAGTTGAAGTTGCCGCCCTCCACGTCTTTGGCCATGCCGTAGTCAAGCCGCAGCATGCCGAGCGCGCCGATGTCGATGCGCACGCCGAACCCCACGTCCCACTGAAGCTCCTGAAGGTCCACGGGCTCGCCAGGCTGCCACGCCTGGCCGGCGTCGAAGAAGACGACGCCGGAGACGGGCTTCACGATGGGAAACCGGTACTCCACGTTGCCCATCGCCATCGTGGTGCCCCAGAACTTGCCGAAGTCATACCCCCTCAGCGTCTCGGCGCCGCCCAACCGGAACAGTTCCTGGTCAGGCGCCGGCGTGCCCTGCTCCGGGATGAGCGTGCCGAGGCTCAGCCTCGCCGCGATGACGTGGCGGCTCTTGCCCAACTGGACCGGGATGTAGTGGGAGTAGGTGCTCTCGAACTTCTTGTAGCGAAACGTGCCGCCGAACCCCGCCAGGTCCGCCGACAGCCGCAGCCGCTGGCCGGTCGAGGGGCTGAACGGGTGGTCGCTCGTGTCGGTGACAGTGCTCAACTTGAGGCTGCGCTGCGTTCCTCGGGTCGCCTCGGTTGACCATCCGCTGCGATCCGCAAGCGGCGCGTCGGTTCGCCAGTTGGCGAAGGTCAGGTAACCCCGCGTGTACTCCGAAAGCGGCCGCCCCAGGGTCACTTCCCCGCCGTAGCGCTCGTCGAAGTACTTCTGCGAGGAAGAATCTGTCGTGAGCACGGACTGCCAGCCAACCTTGAAGCCCAGCGAGGTGCCGGCCGAATCGAGGTACGGCTCCGTGAAGCTGAGTTGGTAGCGCTTGGCGTCCCGACCGTAGCTCAGCGTGATGCCCACCTGCTGGGCCCGCCCCAGGAAGTTGCTGTCGGAGACCTCCAGGAAGCCGGCCGGCCCCTCGCCGGCCGTCCAGGTCAGCCCGAGCTGGACGTTGCCGGTGCGCCGCTCCTTGACGCTGACCACCACGGCCACCTCGTCCGAGCGATCGGGTACGCCTCTCAGGTCGGCGTTGACCTCCTCGAAGAGCTGGAGCATCAAGACCCGGCGCAGGCTGCGCTCCAGCTCTCCGCGCTCCAGCACCTGCCCCGGCTTCACCGACAGCTCGCGAGTGATGACGTGGCTTTTCGTCTTCTGGTTGCCCTCCACGTCGATGCGCGCCACTTTCACCGGGAGGAGTGCAACCGTCAGGGTACCATCGTCCGAAAGGTCGATGCGGTCCGGCGCCACGAGCACCCCGTAGCGCTGCCACACCTTGCCCGGAAGTTCCTGCACCTGCGCGGTGATGCTCGGCCCGTGGGCGACCTGGCCTTTGGGCAGTTCGAGCAGGGCGGCCAGCGCCTGCGGGCTTGCTCCCGCCTTCGAAAGAAGCGCCCCCAGCTCGCCCTCCGGCTCCACCACGGCGCGGCGCAGGACGGGGTTTTCGACGACCCGGAAGACCACCCGCACGAGCTGCGGCGCGCCCGAGCCGGCCGGCGTCGCCGACAGGCTCTGGATATCGACGGAAACGCTCTTGAAGTAGCCGAGGTTGAG